>NZ_VHLB01000030.1:0-85872 GCF_006547365.1 Myxococcus sp. AB056
TCGTCGGCAGCGTCAGAGGTGTATAAGAGACAATCTATGTCCGGACGGTCGCGCAAGTCGCATGCGGAGCGGCCAACTACCTCAACGCCGGCGGTGGCGCTGGCGGCGACACGAACGACGCCGATTCAGCTTTGCGCGGCCCTGGTGGCGGTGGTGGTGGCGGCAGAATTCTGGTTCAGGCAACGAGTGCGAATGCGTGCGCGGTGTCGGTCAACGTGGCGAACGGCGTCGCGGGCAACGCGGTCGATGGTAGCCGCTTTGATGCCACACCCGCGAACAATGCGTTTCCCCATACGGGCATTGCCACGCTCATGCATTCAGCACTGGCCGCACCGGGTGAGCCAGAGATTGTTCCCGCCACGGATGTGACGACGAACAATCCCTTGCCCACGCTCACGGGAACGGGCGTGCCAGGGACCGAAGTGGTGATCTACGAGTTGGTTGCTGGGCGAGTGACAGGCCCGGAGTATGGCCGTGCCGCCGTCGGTACGACGGCAGGTGCTGCATCGTTCGCTGTGACGCTCAACCGGGCGTTGCGAACCGGCAACACGACGCTGGTGGCCGTCACGGAAGCCCAGGGGATTCAAGGGGAGGAGAGCAACCCGGTAATCTACACTGTTGATACCACCGCGCCTGACACGCATTTCACGGCGAATGGTACTCCCGCGTCTCCATCCCGTTTCTCGACGGTGACCTTCCAGTTCGCGTCGAATGAGACCTCGGGCGTGACCTTCCAGTGCATCCTTCAGGAAGGCACTGTGGCCACACCACCCGCGGTGAATTCACCGGAGTGGCAGGATGGTTCGTGCTCTGCGGCGGGGAGCCATACGGCGGCCTCCTTGGCGGATGGCGAGTCCTACACGTTCTGGGTTCGGGCAAAGGATGCGGCGCAGAACGTCGATACGACGCCCGCTCGGCATGTCTGGCGGGTCGACCTGTCTCGGCCCAACACGTGGTTTGCCACGGGGGGGACGCCTCGCTCGGACTTCAACGAGGCGGTCGCGCTGTTCCGGTTCGAATCAGACGAGTCCCCCGTCACGTATGAGTGCATCCTGGCTTCACCACAAGAGTTGGATCGCCCCGCTGAGAGCGACAACCGGTGGGCACCGTGCAGCAATCCATACTTCACGTCCGCGCGGGGCGATGGCAGCACCAATTCGCTGTGGGTTCGCGCCAAGGACGAAGCGGGCAACGTCGACGACGCGCCTCCGGGGCATCCTTGGAGGGTGGACCTGACGCGGCCGGACACGCGGCTGACTGGGACGCTGCCAGCGGCGGTGAACAACGCGGACTCGGTGGTCTTCACGTTCCAGTCGGAGCCGGTGGGTGACGCGAGTGACTTCGAGTGCAGCCTGAACGGGGTGGACTTCGATGAGTGTGAGAGCGGGGACTCCTTCCCGACGCCAGGCGACGACGCGGCATTCTCGTTCCTGGTGAGAGCCCGTGACGCAGCGGGCAACGTGGACCCGACGCCCGCCACTCATTCGTGGTGGAAGGACAAGATTCGCCCCACCACGACGTTGACTGCTTCCGTGGGCACGTTGAGCAACGCGCCTCGAGCGGGCTTCGAGTTCGACTCGAACGAGAGTCCTGTGACGTTCCAGTGCGTCCTGGACGAATCTGCGACGACTCAGGCGCCCGCGGAGGGCAGTTCGCAGTGGCAGGACTGCGCGGCGTCCTACCTGACGCGAGTACTGACCGACGGTACCTATACGCTCTGGGCGAGGGCCAAGGATGTAGCGGGGAACGTGGACAACAATCCTCGCCACCACACCTGGACGGTGGACCTGACGCGGCCGGACACGCGGCTGACTGGGACGCTGCCAGCGGCGGTGAACAACGCAGACTCGGTGGTCTTCACGTTCCAGTCGGAGCCGGTGGGTGACGCGAGTGACTTCGAGTGCAGCCTGAACGGGGTGGACTTCGATGAGTGTGAGAGCGGGGACTCCTTCCCGACGCCAGGCGACGACGCGGCATTCTCGTTCCTGGTGAGAGCCCGTGACGCAGCGGGCAACGTGGACCCGACGCCCGCCACTCATTCGTGGTGGAAGGACAAGATTCGCCCCACCACGACGTTGACTGCTTCCGTGGGCACGTTGAGCAACGCGCCTCGAGCGGGCTTCGAGTTCGACTCGAACGAGAGTCCTGTGACGTTCCAGTGCGTCCTGGACGAATCTGCGACGACCCAGGCGCCCGCGGAGGGCAGCTCGCAGTGGCAGGACTGCGCGGCGTCCTACCTGACGCGAGTACTGACCGACGGTACCTATACGCTCTGGGCGAGGGCCAAGGATGTAGCGGGGAACGTGGACAACAATCCTCGCCACCACACCTGGACGGTGGACCTGACGCGGCCGGACACGCGGCTGACAGGGACGCTGCCAGCGGCGGTGAACAACGCAGACTCGGTGGTCTTCACGTTCCAGTCGGAGCCGGTGGGTGACGCGAGTGACTTCGAGTGCAGCCTGAACGGGGTGGACTTCGATGAGTGTGAGAGCGGGGACTCCTTCCCGACGCCAGGCGACGACGCGGCATTCACATTCCTGGTGAGAGCCCGTGACGCGGCGGGCAACGTGGACCCGACGCCCGCCACTCATTCGTGGCGGAAGGACAAGATTCGCCCCGATACGATCTTGAACACCACGGTGGGCACGTTGAGCAACGCCCACCAGGCGCTCTTCACCTTCTCTTCTGCTGCGGAAGACGTGGTGGGCTACCAGTGTGTCCTGGATTCGTCACCACCACCTGTTCCCGAGGCGCCCGCGGAGGTGAGCCCACTTTGGGTGGATTGTGCGTACTCCTACCTGACGCCGCCGTTGCAAGACGGTGACTACAGGTTGTGGGTACGTGCGCGAGACGCCGCGGGGAACGTGGACAACGATCCTCGCCACCACGATTGGACGGTGGACCGGACGCCACCGGAGACGCAGATTGACTCAAAGCCTGCCATCTTGACGAACAAGCTGGTCGCGACGTTCGAGTTCTCTTCGGTGGAGCCCGGCGTCCAATTTGAATGCAGTTATGATGGGAGCGACTACTTCTCGTGCGTCAGTCCTTATGGATTGCCCAATGACCAATACCCGCTCATCAGCGAGGGGGAACATCAGTTTCTCGTCCGGGCCATTGATGCGGCGGGAAATCGTGACTTGATTCCGGCTGCGCACTCGTGGTCCGTCGCGGTGGGGGAAGTCATGACGTTCATTGAGGCTGTCATGTTGGGCGAGTTCACCCAGGAAACGACTGCGCGGTTCAAGTTTTCCTCGAACCTGTCCAATGTCGTCTACACATGTGAGTTGGACGGAGTGGTTGAACAGAATTGCGCTACTTCGGCGAACCCCGAGAGGATGTTTAATAACATGTCGGAGGGCTCGCACACCTTGAGTGTCTTTGCGGCGGAGGGGGAGTTCCGGGACCTGTCGCCCGACTTGTTCACTTGGACCGTCGATTTGACCCCGCCTGGGGTGCCGAACATCACGAGCCCTGCCGCAGATGGCATGTACATCAAGGAACGCTCTCCCTTCTTCCAGGGATTGGTTCCAAATGATGACTCCCTCACGGCGGGCACCGTCGACGTTTATCGTGGCACGCAGCTCGTGCACTCGGTGGTCATTGAGGGCGCCGGCTCGGTCTGGAGCTTCACTCACCCGGTGGCCCTGCCTGACGGCGAGCACACGTTGCTTTTCTCTTTCAAGGACCGGGCAGGAAACGTTGGCCCCACGACGAGCCGGTTCTTCATTATCGATGCGATCAAACCGGTGACGACGCTTACCGTGAAGCCTCATGGCTTGACGAATCAGCCCCAGGCGACGTTCGAGTTCGCGTCCAATGAGGAGGGGTCGACTTTCGCGTGCAGCCTGAATGGCTCGGACTTCAGTGCCTGCACCTCGCCGTACGCTGTTTCGGTAGGGGATGCGACGCATCTGTTCGCCGTTCGTGCCATCGACCGGGCTGGTAATGTGGCGGACGAGGTCGGCACCCATACCTGGCGCGTGGACACGGTGGAGCCGAGCACCAGCATCGTCGAGAAGCCGGTGGTCGACACCAATGCCCAGCAAGCCGACTTCCGCTTCGAGTCCAACGAAGCGCCCATCTGGTTCGAGTGCAGCCTGGATGGTGCCCCCTTCGCGGACTGCTCCTCGCCGTATCCGGTAAACGAGTTGGCCGAAGGTGAGCACCGCTTGGCGGTCCGGGCCCGTGATGAAGCGACCAACGTGGACACCACACCGGAAGTCTATGTCTGGAGGGTGGACATGACGCCCCCGTTGGCGCCGGAAATCACCGCGCCGGCCCCTGAGGGGGTCGTGGGTTCTCTGACGCCGACCTTCCAGGGCAGCGCAGAACCGGGGAGTCAGGTGGTGCTCTTCATTGACGGCGTCGAGCGCGGTGTCGCGCCCGTGGAGCCATCCGGGCTGTGGCGTCTGACCCTCACCACGGCCATCAGCGAAGGGCCCCACACGGTCAGCGCGCTGGCGCGCGATGCGGCCCAGAACATGGGCCCCGAGTCGCAGGCATCCTCGTTCACGGTGGATCCGTCCATCAACATCATCCGTCGGGTGAGCTCGCGAGGCGGCGGATTGAGCTGTGCCGCGGGTGGCGAAGGGCATGTCCCCTTGATGCTCCTGGGCTGGACAGGATGGGTCCTGATGGCCGCCAGGCGGCGGCGCGTGTGAGCAGGCGGGCCTCATCCCACCCCGCTGGGATGGGATGTCTTCTGGCGTCCGTTGTGGGATTGCGTGCTTGCTTCGGCCGGGGACTTCGGCTACTTGTGGCCCCGCTTCAGCCGAGAGGCGGTTGCGCGATTAGCTCAGCTGGATAGAGCGTTGGCCTCCGGAGCCAAAGGCCGCAGGTTCGAATCCTGCATCGCGCGCTGGTAGAAGGGCCTGGAATCATTGGGGAATTTCCCCGCTGATTCCAGGCCCTTCGCTTTTTCGGCGGGTGTTCGCTGTAGAGGCGCTCCGCGACACCTTCTGGACCTGGCCCGACGTGGCATCCGGCTGGGGAGGCCCGTATGGGGGCGCTACCTGAGGCCGAGGCTGGCTACCCCAGAGTGAGGCCGACTTGACGTCAGGCATGGGCCGCAGGGCGCCCGAACGAGCGATGCTCAGCGGCGACGCCGGGCAGCCCGATGGTGATGGGCGCGCCCAGCAGTCTGTCGGCGTGCCAGTTGCTGCCCGGTACTCTCGAGCCTGGAGAAGAGCACGTGAGCCAACTGCACGGATTCGAGCGTGCTTGGCAGGAAGCGCTGAAACAATGCCGCCCGCTCTTCGTGCGCGGGGCTCTTCTCCGACAAGACGGGCTCCATGCCCGTGCCCATGGCTGCAATTGCGCAGTTGTGATGGGCAAAGGCATCGCCGCAGGACTCTCGTAACGCATGGTCCGAAGAACGGGGGCAGATCAGCTTCAATTGGGGAGAGGTATTCACCTGGTCCGATGCGGACGTGACGGTTTTCAACCGCGGCACGCAGAAGACCTGGGGAACTTCATTCGGGCCAGCTTGGATGATTCGAATGGGGCCAGGGGCGCGTGGACGCGTGCGCGCGCACCGAGGTCAACGCGTCTTGTCTTTCGCGCGGCCGGGATGTCGCGACGAGATTCGGCTGGATGGTCCCTGGTTCCGAATCTCCAGAGTTCTGAGCGTTTGTAAGGGCTGAGTGCCCGCTCTTCTCATGGGCTTGTTCAGGTGGGCGGTTGTCCTGCGCCAGGGCTGTGCGAGCACTTCCTTCCGAAGGGCAGGGTCCATGCCGCCTCTCTTCCCGGAGGCGGGCGTGATGCTGTAGGCCTGCGTTTCCCAGTGATGGGGGAGGACTGTCGTGATGAACGGACGAATCCGGTTTTTGGCCGCGGTGCTGCTGGGGCTGTTTGGAGGGATGGGATGTGGCGGTTCGGATGACCCGCCTCCCCAGGGACCGCAGGTGACAGTCCCCCAGGCGCCGACCCAGGTGGCGGCGGTGGCGGGGGACTCACAGGTCACGGTGACGTGGGCGGCGCCCGCGAACGACGGTGGCAGCGCGATTCTCGAATATGCGGTGCATGTCTTCTCCGGGGAGACCGAGGTCCGGGTCGTGACCTTGCCGGCGTCCGCGACCCAGGCACTCATCCCTGACCTGACCAATGGCACGGCCTACACGTTCAGCGTGCTCGCGGTGAACGACCGGGGCCGTGGTGCTGCGTCCACGCGCACGGCCCTCGTCACGCCGCACGTGACGCCCGGCGCGGTGAGCAACCTGGTGGCCGTGCCTGGGAACCAGGAGGTCGTGCTGACGTGGGAGGCCGCCGATAGCAAGGGCATGGCCCTGACCGGCTACGTCATCACCGTGCAGGCCGAGGATGCGGGGGCTGAGGCCGAGCCGGTGACCGTTACCGTCACGGAGACGCAGGCCACGCTGGTCTCGTTGTCGAACGGGACGGCGTACACGTTCACTGTCGTCGCCGACAACGGACATGCGAAGGGGGCTGGGATTTCCGTCTCTGCCACACCCTTCACGACGCCAGGGGCGCCCACGCTGACGGCCAATCCGTACACGGAGCGCGTGTTCTTGCGCTGGACCGCCGAGGACACGGGAGGCCGTCCCATCACCGGCTATCTGGTGACGGTGTACCTGAACGACGAAGTCCTGCGGACTGTGGAGACGACCGAATTGACGTTGAACGTGACGGGGTTGCTCAACGCGACGACCTATCACTTCACGGTCGTCGCCCAGAACGAGGCGGGGTGGGGGGCCGTCTCGGAGCGCATCGTGAGCATGCCATCCCGACGTCCGTCAGCGCCGCGCAATGCCACCTGCGATACCTCGGACGGGAACATCACCTTCGCCTGGACGCCGCCCGAGTTCGACTATGGGCACCCGGTGGTGGACTACCGTATCGAGACGTTGCTCGGCGGCAATTACACCGCGTGGTTCACCACCGAGCTGCGCTACGTCCTCCCGGAGATTCCTCGCGAAGGGAACCCCATGCGGTTCTATCTCGTCGCCCGGAGTGCGTTTGGGGCTGGAGATTCCGTGGAGCTCTACTGCTACTTTGACTCGCTGCGCCCCTGAGGCCGCGCCGTACCTCCCGACGCCTTTGGCCTCCGGAGCCAAAGGCCGGGTGTCAGACTTCACGCCTCCGCGGGCTCTTCGCGCGGGGGCAGGTGGAAGCGCACGGTGTCCACACGGCGGGGAGAGGACTCCACCACCTCCAGCACGAGTCCTCCCTCCGTCTGGACCTTGGTGCCCGGTTCGGGGATGGCGCCGCCGGACAGGGCGATGCACAGGCCGGCCACCGTGGCGTAGTCCTGGTCCTCGTCCAGGTCCAGGGACAGCTCCCGGTTGACGTCGCGGATGCTCGCGGTGCCGAGCACCAGGGCGGTGTTCGGCCCCTCGCGCTTGACGTACTCCTCCGGCACCTCGGACTCGCTGAGGATGTCGCCCACCAGCTCCTCCACGAGGTCCTCCACGGTGACGAGCCCCACCACACCGCCGCGCTCGTCCACCACCACCGCCAACTGCATGCGCCGCTTCTGCAGTTCCTTGAGCGCGTCCATGGCCCGCATCGTCTCCACGACGAAGAAGGGCGGACGCATCACGTCCTCCAGGATGATGAGGTTGCCCTCCCAGGCCACCCCCAGCAGGTCCTTGGCGATGACGTAGCCGACGATGTTGTCCAGCGTGCCCTCGTACACCGGCATGCGCGAGTGGCCGCCCTCCAGCAGGACGCGGCGAATCTCCTCCGGACTGGAGTGCCGCCGCAGGGCCACCATCTCGTCCCGGGCCACCGACAGCTCGCCCACCGTCACGTCGCCCATCTCGAAGGCGCGTGATGCAATTTCGCCGGCGTGCGGATCCAACGTGCCTTGCTTCGCCGCCTCCTCCACCAACTGCTGGAGCTCCTCCGCGGACAGGCGGCCTTCGGTGAAGTTCGTCCGGTCGCCGAACAGGCGCAGCACCACGTTGGAGCTGGCGGTGAGGAACCACACCACCGGTTGCATCAGCCACGCCAGGCCGCGCAGAGGCCGGCCGATGAGCAGCGCGTAGCGCTCGCCGGCACGCAGCGCGAGCGACTTGGGCACCAGCTCGCCCAGCACCAGCGAGAGGTAGGAGACGAAGGCCACCACGCCCGCCAGGGCGACTTCGTCCGCTTGCTGCTCGGGCACTCCCAGTCTCGTGAGGAAGTCACCCAGACGCGTGGCGATGCTCGCGCCACCGAACGCGGCCGCCGTGGCGCCGATGACGGTGATGCCAATCTGCACCGTGGCCAGGAAGCGCTCAGGGTTGCCGCGCAGGGCCTCCACTGCTTTCGCGGAGGTGCTGCCTTCTTCAATCAGTTCCCGCAGCCGCGTCCGGCGGACAGAGATGATGGCCAGCTCCGCACCGGCGAAGATGCCGTTGGCCAGGACCAGCAACAGGATGATGAGAAGCTCGGTGACGATAATGGCCCTCCTCTCAGGGGCCCTCTACCCTATACGCCGGAGGCGGGCTGCTCACTCACCAAGTGACTGCAAGAGGAGCGACAATTGGTCGCGGCTCGCACCTTTTGGAAGGTAGTAGTGTGGCCCCGAGAGCAGGGCACTGCCTACATCCTGCGCCGCCGCGGACGTCAGGAAGACGATGCGGGGATGCGGCCCGCGTGGCAGATGCTCCACGACCTCCAGCCCGGACATGCCCGGCATGTTGAGGTCCAGCAGCATCACCCCGTAGCGTCCGCCACGCCTCAGCGCCTCCAGTGCCTCCTGCCCATCCGAGGCCTCGGTCGTCTCGTAGCCAAGGTCCTCCAGGCTGAGCCGGAGGAATTCCCTCCAGTCCGCGTCGTCATCGACGACCAAGACCCTTCTTGCGCCGTAATCCGTTGCCAGTCGCGCCAATCGTCCTCCCCCGACTTGAGATGAACGCTGCTGAAGGGCGCCATCATTCTCCGCGAGCGGTGACATGGTGCCCGTCCAGCATTCGGGCAGGCAGGCCCTGGGAGGGCGCTTCGTTGGCTCAGCCCGCGAGGATGCGGTCGCCCTGGGGCAGCGCGGGCTCGGCCGTCATTCCCGCCGTGCGCACCGGCATCAGCCGGGTGCCCCGGCCCACGCGCAGCCGGGTGCCGCGCCAGTTCACGGTGCGGGAGAAGAGCGCGTAGCTCCAGGCCGCGAAGAGCAGGGCGTCCTTGGCGAAGACGGCGGGCACCGCGTCCCACGACAGGGCCTGCGGCCGCAGGGCGCGCACGGTGGAGAGGTCCACCGCGACCTTGCCCAGGGCCACGCCCAGGCAGAGCGCCGCGGTGTCGGAGGAGGGGGCCAGCATCGCGCCCAGCAGGGCCAGCGGCGTGGGGTTCAGCAGGGCCTGGGCCAGGTACGTGCCTGGAGACACCGCGGTCCGGTGAATCACGCTCCAGCGCAGATAGCGCTGGAAGAAGGACAGGACGCTCTTGCGCAGCGACACGTTGAACACGGGCGTGTGCGCCATCACCACGCGCCGGCCCAGCTTCCGCGTCACCCACTGGCCGATGACGTAGTCCTCCGCCAGCACGTCCTTCACGGAGAAGAAGCCCCCCAGCGCGTCCACGTCCTCGCGGCGCAGCGCCATGGACTTGCCCACCACGATGTCCTGGCCGGCCAGCCGCTTGGCGGCAATCATCCCCGCCGCCGCGCTGGCGCCCAGGTGCAGGTTGTCCAGGAGCGAGCCGAAGGTGCGCTCGCCCATGCCCGCCACCGGGTGGGTGACACAGCCCACCTCCGGGTCCTTGAAGGCCTGGGCAATCTCCTCCAGGTATCCCGGCGCCACCCGCGTGTTGCTGTCGCTGATGACCAGCACGTCGTAGCGCGCCCGGTCCGCCAGGGTGATGAGCTGGTTCACCTTCGGGTTGCGGCCCGGCTCACCCTCCTGGACCTCCAGGCGCATGACGTGGGGCCAGCGGGCGACCGCCGCGCGGGCGACGGCGAAGGCCGGGTCCCTGGCATCCTTGACGCCGAGCACCACCTCGTACGCGCCCGCGTAGTCCAGCCTCGCGAACCGCGCCAGGTTGGCTTCCAGGTCGTCATCCACGCCGCACAGCGGCTTGAGGATGGAGATACCCGGGCGGGGCGTGCCCGGTCGCGCGGTGGGGGACGGTCCACGCCGGTGGCGCAGCACGAGCGCGAACTGGACGGTGAGGACGAACAACCCGAGGCAGGCGGCAAGCAGCAGGACGGTGGAGGCGAGCAACATTCGCGGGCAATCCCCGGGGCCGGTGCGCCGTCATGGCGCGACCACGGTTGCCACGCTAGAGGCCCTCCACGTCAGCCCCGCGAAGCGCCCGGGGCGGGCCGGGCAATTCGCGGTGACAGGGCGGTGAAGCCCGCGCCCGCGGGTTACTCCGCCAGGTTGCGGCTCTGCGGGTGGCGGATGTCCTTGCCGCGCACCATGTAGACGACCATCTCCGCCACGTTCAGCGCGTGGTCGCCAATGCGCTCCAGGTGCTTCGCGATGAACATCAGCGCCGTGGCGCGGCGGATGTTGCGCGAGTCCTCCATCATGTAGGCGAGGAGCTCGTTGAAGATTTTGAGGAAGAGGGCATCCAGCAAGTCGTCGCCCCGGAGCACCTCCTCCGCCTTGGCGACGTCGCCGGAGACGAAGGCGTCCAGCGACATGCGGACCTGCCGCTGGGCCAGCTCCGCCAGCCGGGGCGTGTCCACGTAGGGCGCCAGCGGGGGGGCCTGGTTCAGGTCCATGGAGCGCTCGGCGATGTTCACCGCCAGGTCGCCGATGCGCTCCAGGTCGGTGACGATCTTCAGCGCCGTGGTGATGAGGCGCAAGTCGCTGGCGGCGGGCTGGCGCAGCGCCAGGATCTTCCGGCACAGCTCGTCGATGTCCACCTCCAGCCGGTTGACGTCCTTGTCGGCGGCGACGACCTTCTCGGCCAGGGTGCTGTCGCGGTCGGTGAGCGCCTTCATGCTCTGGACGATGAGGGTCTCCACCTTCGCGCCCATGGCGAGCAGCTTCTCCCGCAAATCCCTCAGGTCCGCCTCGAAGGCCTTGTCCGTATGCGTCGACGGCATGTGTCCGGTCCCCTTTTTCTTCCGCTCACCCGAACTTGCCGGTGACGTAGTCCTCGGTGCGCTTCTCTCGCGGGTTGGTGAAGATCTGCTCGGTGGGGCCGCATTCCACCAGCTCGCCCATGTAGAAGAAAGCGGTGCGGTCGCTGACGCGCGCGGCCTGCTGCATGTTGTGGGTGACGATGGCGATGGTGTACGTCGACTTGAGCTCGTGGATGAGCTCCTCGATTTTCGCGGTGGCGATGGGGTCCAGCGCGCTGGCGGGCTCGTCCATCAGCAGCACCTCCGGCTCCACCGCCATCGCACGCGCGATGCACAGACGCTGCTGCTGGCCGCCGGAAAGGCCCAGGGCGCTTTCGTCCAGCCGGTCCTTCACCTCGTCCCAGAGCGCGGCGCCGCGCAGGGACTTCTCCACGCGCGTGGCCAGCTCCGCCTTGTCCTTCATCCCGCCCACGCGCAGGCCGTAGGCCACGTTCTCGAAGATGCTCTTGGGGAAGGGGTTGGACTTCTGGAAGACCATGCCCACGCGCCGGCGCAGGTCCACCACGTCCACGCCGCGGTCATGGATGTCCATGCCGTCCAGCAGGATGGTGCCCGAATGCGTGGTGCCGGAGATGAGGTCGTTCATCCGGTTGAGCGAGCGCAGGAAGGTGGACTTCCCGCAGCCGGAGGGGCCGATGAGCGCCGTCACCCGCCGGTCGAGGATGGCCAGGGACACCTTGTGGATGGCCGTCTTGGGGCCGTAGCGCAGGGTGAGTTCCCGCGCTTCCATCTTCGCTCGGGGATTCTGGGGTTGGAGGGACATGGCAGGCGTACCGTCAGTGGGCGCTGGCGGCCTTGCGGCGCGTGCGCGTCCGGATGATGACCGCGACGAGGTTGAGGGCGAAGGTGAGCGCCAGCAGCACCAGCACCGTCGCATACAGCGGACCACTGGCCTCCGTCACGTTCGGTGACTGGGTGGCCATGACATACGTGTGGTAGCCCAGGTGCATGAACTGGGAGTCCAGGTGTGTGGGCAGGTCCGGCAGGAAGTAGGCGGCGCCGGTGAAGAGGATGGGGGCGACTTCGCCCGCGCCGCGGGAGATGGCCAGCACCGCGCCGGTGAGGATGCCGGGCAGGGCGCCGGGCAGCACCACCCGCGCCAGCGTCTGGGACTGGGTGGCGCCCAGGGCCAGGCTGGCGGTGCGCTGCTCCAGCGGCACCGCGCGCAGCGCCTCCTCCGTGGAGACGATGACCACCGGCAGCGTCAGCACCGCCAGCGTCAGCGAGGCCCAGAGGATGCCCGGCTGGGCCCAGTGCATCTCCTCGTAGCCCAGCATCCGGTCCAGGTTGCCGCCGACGAAGAGGATGAAGAAGCCGAGCCCGAAGAGGCCGAAGACGATGGAGGGCACGCCCGCGAGGTTGACCACCGCCACGCGCACCCAGCGGGCGAAGCGTGACTCCGGCGGCGCGTACTCGTGGAGGTACACGGCGGTGAGCACGCCCACCGGCATCACCGCCAGCGTCATCAGGAGCGTGAGCGCGGCGGTGCCGAAGATGGCGGGGAAGATGCCGCCGCCCATCATGCCGTCGCTGGGGGGCTGGGTGAGGAAGGTCCAGGAGAGGTGGCGGGCGCCGTTGCGCGCGACGTCCAGCAGGATGAGGGCCAGCATGCCCACGATGAAGAAGGCCGCGAGGGCCGTCAGTCCGGTGAGGCCCAGCCCCACCGCTCGGCGCGTGGTGTACTTCACGAGGCGCTCCCGGTCAGCCGCTGGAGGACCTTCTTCGTCCACGTGGAGGCGACCATGTTGAGGACGAAGGTGAAGATGAACAGCTCCACGCCGATGAAGAAGAGCAGGGAGTAGTGCGGGCTGCCCACCACCACTTCACCCATCTCCGCCGCGATGGTGGCCGACAGCGAGCGCGCCGAGTCCCCCAGGTTCCAGGACACGATGTCCGCGTTGCCTGACGCCATGAGGACAATCATCGTCTCGCCAATGGCCCGGCCGAAGCCCAGCACGCACGCGGCGAGGATGCCGGGGGCCGCCGCGGGCAGCACCACCTTCCACGCCGTCTCCCAGAGCGTGGCGCCCAGCGCCAGCGAGGCCTCGCGGTAGCTGCGGGGCACCGCGGTGAGCGCGTCCTCGGACACGGTGAAGATGACCGGGACGATGGCCAGCGCCAGCGCCAGCCCCGCAAGCGTGCCGTTGAGCGGCCGGTCCAGGTGGAACAGGTCCTTCACCACCGGCGACAGCACCATCAGCGCGAAGAAGCCCAGCACCACCGAGGGGATGCCGGCCAGCAGTTCGATGACGGGCTTGAGCAGCTCGCGCAGGCGGCGCGGGGCGAACTCCGCGACGAAGAGCGCGCTGAAGACGCCCATGGGCACCGCCACCAGCATGGAGACCAGGGTGATTTTCAGCGTGCCCACGAACAGCGGAATCATGCTGACCTTGGGCGTGTCCGACACGGGCTGCCACCGGAACGGGTAGCGGCCTTCCTGCGGCAGGAACATCTTGGCGAGGCTGGCTTCGTGGCGGGCGTCCGCGTCGGTGAAGAGCGTCAGCGCCTCCTTGGCCACGAAGACGATGATGAGGATGAGCGCGGCGATGCCCGTGAACGCCATCAGGGTGATGAAGCCCGCGACGGCCTTCTCCCGCAGTTGACGCCTCCGCGCCGCCGCGGACAGGCGCGGCGCGGCCACGACCCGCGTGAGACCTTGCTCCATGGTCGCCTGTCTATCCATAGGGATTCAGCGCCTCTTGTGACATTCGTGTGACGCTCCGTGGCTACTTCACGGGGAAGTAGCCGACCTGGGTGACGATGGCCTGACCTTCGGGGGAGAGCGCGAAGTCGATGAAGGCCTTGATGTCGCCGGTCGGCTCGGCGCGCAGGTAGAAGAAGAGGTCGCGCGCCAGCGGGTACTTGCCGCTCTTGATGTTGTCCGCGCTGGGGGCGATCTCCTCGTTGCCCTTCTTCACCTTCAGCTCCTTGATGCCCTCTGCGTACGCGGCGCCGCCGTAGCCCAGGCTGTTCTTCTCCTTGGAGACGGCGTTCACCACCGCGGCGGTGCCGGGCAGTGTCTGGATGGCGGGCGCGAAGTCCTCGCCCTCCAGCACCATGTCCTTCACGAAGACGTAGGTGCCGGAGGAGTTCTCCCGGGAGTACGCGACGATGGGCGCGTCCGCGCCGCCCACCTGCTTCCACGAGGTGATGTCGCCCACGTAGATCTTCATCAACTGCTCGGTGGTGAGCGCGCTCACGGGGTTGCCCTGGTGGACGTAGAAGGTGACGCCGTCCTTGGCCACCGAGCGCTGCGCGGGCGGCCCCTTGAAGCGCGCGCGGAGCTTGTCGGCCTCCGCCTTCTTCATCTCCCGGCTGGACATGGCGATGTCCGTGGTGCCGTTCTGGAGCGCCGCCAGGCCCACGCCGGAGCCGCCGCCGGTGACCTGGACCTTGATGGTGGGGTTCTTCTTCATGAACGCCTCGGCCCAGCGCTGGCCGAGGATGACCATGGTGTCGGAGCCCTTGATGGTGACGGTGCCCGCCTGGGCAGCGGCGGGGAGCGCCAGGAGGAACACCGCGAGCAGGGGCTTGAGGAGCGATTTCATGGGGGACTTCTCCTGGCTGGAAGATGTGAATCGGAATCTGGACGCGGTGTGAGGCTTGCGCGAAGACGCCGCGCTTCTACGTGACGTGGGTGTCCGTTTCGCGTCCGCCACGTGACATCGCCGTCACGTCGCTCAGCCCGCGGCTGGGTCCAGCATCCGGTAGCCGACACCGCGGACCGTCTCCAGCAGCGCACGCGCCGGGCCCAGCTTGTCGCGTAGGCGCATGACGTGGGTGTCGATGGTGCGCGTCTCCAGGGAGGAGGACAGGCCCCACACCTCCTCCAGCAACTGTTCACGTGTCTGCACCCGGCCCAGGCGGGCGAGCAGGTGCTCCAGGAGCCGGAACTCCAGCGCGGTGAGGGCCACCTCGCGCTCCTCCACGAAGAAGCGGTGGGACGCCACGTCCAGGCGCAGGGGCCCCAGCGCCAGCGGCGCCGTGCTCCCAGCCGTGGGCGCGCCGCGGCGGAGGATGGCCTTCAGCCGCAGCACCAGCTCCCGCACGCTGAAGGGCTTCACCACGTAGTCGTCCGCGCCCACCTCGAAGCCGCGGATGCGGTCGGACTCCTCGCCCTTGGCGGTGAGCATGACGATGAGGACGCCCCGGGACTGGGGGCTGGCCCGCAGCTGTCGGCAGACATCGATGCCGGACATGTCCGGCAGCATCAGGTCCAGCAGCACGAGGTCGGGGTTCTGCTCGCGCGCGGCCACCAGCGCTTCTTCGCCAGTATGGGACACGTGCGTGGTGAGGCCGGAACCCCGCAGGTTGAAATCAATGAGCTCCGCGAGGTCGCGTTCGTCGTCGATGATGAGGACATGGGGCATGGCGGGCCGCCACTCTGCGCGCCCCCTTTTCCGAACGTGTGACGCATGTGCAACAACTTCGTCATGGCGGGAACACGCGCGGGAGCGGGCGCCCCGGGGCGATGGCCGGCCCTCCAGCGGGCGGGCCCCCAGCCCGGTGGCCTGATTGCGCGTGAAGGTGCTTCCGCGCCGGGGTAAACCCCAGGGAGCTCTGTCATGACTTCCGCCCACCTGCCGCCGACGCCACCTCCACTCCCGACGCTGACCCCCACGCCGGGCGAGCTGGCCCACGCGCAGCGGCGCGGGGGACGCTCCGCGCTCGTCGGTCTGGGGCTGGTGGGGCTGGTGGCGCTGACGAGCCCCGTGCTGGGCTACGTGGAGGACGTGCGCAACGCGCGCGAGGAGCTGCTGAGCCGGCTGCTCAACCAGGCGCAGGTGCAGTCGGAGGCGCTGGGCGTCCACCTGGGGCTGTTGGAGGCGGAGCTGGCCCGCGTGGCCGGGCACCCGGCGCTGTCTCCCGAGGACGGCGCCTCTCCGGCGGAGCTGGCCCTGCTGGAGAGTGCCTTCTACCATTCGTCCCTCTTCTCGGAGGGCGTGGCCCTGCTGACGCCCGAGGGCGAGCGCGTCTGGAGCGACCCTCCGGACATGCCGCTGGGGCGCTCGCCGCTGACGCAGCGGCCCTGGTTCCGCCGGATGGTGGAGGGCCGCCAGCCGGAAATCGACCTGCTGGAAGGGGAGGGGGGGCCCATCGTGGTCGCCGTCCCCATGTTCCAGGACGGCCGCTTCAAGGGCGTGCTGCTGGGAGAGCTCCGCGCCAGCGCGCTGCCCACGCGGCCCACCGCGCAGACGTCACTGGTGTTGATGGATGACCAGGGGCAGATCCTGATGCCGGTGGGGTTCAAGCTGGGCGCCGGGGACATCACGGGGCGGCTGCGCGCGCTGGCGAACATGCCGGGTCCGCTGACGCTGGATGACAA
Source organism: Myxococcus sp. AB056 (assembly GCF_006547365.1). Classification (NCBI taxonomy): domain Bacteria; kingdom Pseudomonadati; phylum Myxococcota; class Myxococcia; order Myxococcales; family Myxococcaceae; genus Myxococcus; species Myxococcus sp. AB056. The sequence goes on from NZ_VHLB01000030.1 coordinate 16,362, forward strand.
GCACATGATGGGCGCGGGCGCGTGGGTGGGGAAGAGCGACCTGCTGTTGGTCGTCCTGGAGGAGGAGACGGCCACCGCGGGCCTCCGGGCGCGCTTCCTGCGGCAGCTGGCGTTCCACATCGCCCTGCTGAGCAGCACGCTCATCATCTTCATCCTCCTGCTGCGGCACTCCTACCGGTCGCTGCTGGCGGCCGAGGAGCGGCTGCGACGCCAGGAGACCATGGCCGCGCTGGGGACCGCGGCCTCGCTCATCGCGCATGAGGTGAAGAACGCCCTCAACGGCATCCAGGCCGCGCTGTCCGTGCTCCGGCATACCCCCGCGGGCAGCGAGCTGCCCGTGGGCGCGCTGCGCTCGCAGGTGGAGCGCCTGAGCCATCTGGCGCGCTCGCTGCTGTCCTTCGGGGCGCCTCGTGCAGCGCTGCGCCGCCGCTGCGAGGTGCACCTGCTGGTGAAGGACGCGCTCCAGGGCGTGAAGCTGCTGCCGGAGTCAGAGGCCGTGGCACTGACCACGTCCCTGGAGGAGTCCCTGATGGTCCAGGGGGATGCCGCGCTGCTGGTGTCCGCCATCGACAACGTGTTGCGCAACGCGGTGGAGGCGGGCGCGGTGGCGAAGGACACAGGGATGCAGTTGGCACCGTGGGTCAGCGTGCGTCTGACGCGGGAGGAACATGACGCCGTGCTCGTGGTGGAGGACAATGCGGGCGGCGTGGATCCGCGTCTCGAGCCCAGGTTGTGGGAGCCTTTCGCCACCGGGCGGGCCAAGGGCGTGGGGCTGGGGCTGCCCATGGCGCGTGCCTCCGTGGAGGCCCATGGTGGCAGTCTGAACTATGTCCGGAGTCCGCTGGGAAGCCGCTTCACGCTGCGCCTTCCGTTGGAGGTGGCCCGATGAGCACCTATCTGTTGCTGGTCGATGACGACCGGACCTTCGCCTCGCTGGCGGCCTCCGTGCTGCGACACGAGGGCTTCCGCGTCACGCTGGCGCATTCACTCCATGACGCGCGTGGGGCCATGTCCCGCGAGGCGCCGGACCTGGTGGTGTTGGACCGGCGCCTGCCGGACGGGGACGGCATCGACATCCTGCCGGAGCTGCGCGCCCAGCTTCCGGACACGCCCGTGTTGATGGTGACGGCGCACGGCGACATCGCCAGCGCGGTGGAGGCCATCCAGGCGGGCGCGCGCGACTACCTGTCCAAGCCGGTGGAGCTGGATGACCTGGTGCTGCGCGCCCGCCGCGCCGTCGCGGACCTGCAGCTCCAGGAGCGGCTGCGGCTGGCGGAGAGCGAGCTGGGCGGACGGCGGCGCCTGTCGCGTCCGCACTCGCCGAAGATGCTCGCCGCGCTGCAGATGCTGGAGCGCATCGCCAAGGCGCCGCGCAGCCCGGTGCTGCTGCTGGGCGAGACGGGCGTGGGCAAGGAGGTGATTGCGCGCCACCTGCACGCGCTGCAAGGCGGGCAGGGCTCGTTCGTCCACGTCAACTGCGCCGCGCTGCCCGCCACCATGGTGGAAAGTGAACTCTTCGGCCACGAGCGCGGCGCCTTCACCGACGCGCGAACCGCCCGCCGCGGCCTGGTGGAGGTGGCCGCGGGCGGCGTGCTCTTCCTGGACGAGGTGGGCGAGTTGCCGCTGCAGCTCCAGGCGAAGCTGCTCACCTTCCTGGACAAGGGCGCCTTCCGCCGCCTGGGCGGCACCGCCGAGCTGAGCAGCAGCGCGCGCGTGGTGACGGCCACCAACCGCGACCTGACCAAGGAGGTGGCCGAGGGCCGCTTCCGCGAGGACCTCTACTTCCGCCTGAGCGTCTTCCGGGTGGACATTCCGCCGCTGCGCGAGCGCCGCGAGGACCTGTTGCCTTTGGCACAGTCCCTGGTGGCGGAGCTGGGCGCCGAGCTGGGGCGCCGGACTGTGAGCTTCTCCAGCGCCGCGCGCGCCCGGCTGGAGCGCTACCCGTTCCCCGGCAACGTCCGTGAGCTGCGCAACGTGCTCGAACGGGCCCTGGTGCTGGAGGCCGGACCCGAACTGGAGCTCGCCTCCCTGGAGCCGCAGGGCACCAGCGGCCCGCCCGAGGTGGACCCCGACGCGTTCGTCGTCTCCGGGGCTCCGCGCCCCTTGCAGGACGTGGAGCGGTTGTACGTCCGGCACGTCCTCGCCCGCTTGGATGGGCGCCGGATGGAGGCCGCCCGGGTGCTGGGGCTCTCCTATCCCACCTTCCTCCGCCGGCTTGAGGAGGAGTAGGCGAGGGCGCTTCAAGATTCTTGAGGTCGGCGGCCTCAAGGATTTTTAAGTCTGGATTCGGGACTTAAAATCGTTTTCATATTCCCGACCGCAATCACCTTGCGTTCCCTCTGAGCCTGTCGAAAGGCGGACGGCACGCTCTTTGCGGAGGGCCTCCACGTGAACCAGCGCACGCGGCAGTCGCGGCGACTTGTGTGGAGGTGTGATGTCGACTTCGAAGAGTCCTGAGGGCGTTGCTTCCCCCTGGAAGGCGCTGGCCACGGACCTGCCTGCTTCCCTGGTGGTGTTCCTGGTGGCGTTGCCGTTGTGTATGGGAATCGCGCTGGCTTCAGGCGCGCCCATCGTCAGCGGGCTCATCGCGGGTGTGATTGGCGGCATCGTGGTGGGGCTCTTTGGAGGCGTGCCCCTCCAGGTGAGCGGTCCCGCGGCGGGCCTTGCGGTCATGGTGTTTGGCTTCATCCAGCAGATGGGCCTGGCGATGACGTGCGCGGCGGTGGCCGCCGCGGGCGTGGTGCAGATGATTCTCGGTGGGTTGAAGGTGGCGCGCGGCGCGCTCGCCATCTCTCCCGCCGTCATCCACGGGATGATGGCCGGCATCGGCATCCTCATCGTCCTGGGGCAGGTCCACATCGTGATGGGCGGCGCGCCGCAGTCGAGCGCGTGGCAGAACGTGAAGGAGCTGCCGGGGCAGATTGCGGACCTTCATGGCGCCGCGACGCTGCTGGGCCTGCTGACCATCGGCTTGATGGTGGCGTGGCAGTTCGTTCCCGGAAAGTTGAAGAAGGTTCCCGGTCCGCTCGTGGCCGTGGTGAGCGCCACCGCGGCGGCGACCTTCATGGGCGCCGATGTGGCCCGGGTGGACCTGCCGGAGAACATCTTCTCCAGCATCCAGCTGCCCACCTTCCCCAAGGGCGACTGGGTCACCTTCGGCACGGCGGTGCTGTCGCTGGCGCTGGTCGCGAGCGCGGAGTCGCTCTTGAGCGCGGTGGCCACGGACAAGATGCACACGGGCCCCCGTGCGAACCTGGACCGCGAGCTCTTCGGCCAGGGGCTGGCGAACACGATTTCGGGTCTGGCGGGTGGCCTGCCCATCACCGGCGTCATCGTCCGCAGCGCCACCAACATCACCGCCGGCGCGAAGACGCGGCTGTCGGGCACGCTGCACGGCGTGTGGCTGCTCCTGTTCATCACGTTGCTCGGCTCGGTGGCGGGGCTCGTCCCCCTCACCGTGCTAGCGGGTCTGCTCGTCTTCGTCGGCGCCAAGCTGGTGAACGTGCACCACATCCGTGAGCTCCAGAAGCGTGGGGAGCTGGCCGTGTATCTGGTGACGGTGGCCGGCGTGGTGGGCGTCAACCTGCTGGCCGGTATCGGCATGGGCCTGGCGTTCGCGGTGCTGCGCCTGCTGTGGCACCTGGGCCGCATCAAGGTCGACGTGCACCAGCAGGCGCATGCGTCCTATCAGGTACGAATCTCGGGCGCGCTGACGTTCGTCGGCGTCCCCAAGCTGTCCACCGCGCTGGCGCAGGTTCCGTCGGGCTCCAAGGTGGAGCTGGACCTGGCCGTGCAGACGCTGGACCACTCCGGGCACGAAGCCCTGGAGAGCTGGTGTGACACGCATCGCAAGACGGGTGGCTCGGTGTTCGCCGAGTCGCTCGAAGACGTCTGGAGCCGCAAGGGCACGGTGAAGCCGAGCAGCCCCGTGGTCGTTGACGGTCCCAATCACAACTCGCTTGTCTCTGGAGGTGCGCAGTGAGGAAGCTCATTCGCGGTCTGTTGGACTTTCAGCTCAACGCCCGTTCCAGCTACCGGGAGAAGTTCGCGTTGCTGGCGCAGGAGCAGAAGCCGGACTGCCTCTTCATCGCCTGCGCGGACAGCCGCGTGGTGCCCAACCTGCTCGTGTCCACGGACCCGGGCGACCTGTTCGTGGTCCGCAACGTCGGCAACATGGTGGCGCCGTCGGATTCGAAAGGGCAGTCCACGGGCGACCAGTCCGAGGCGGCCGCGCTGGAGTTCTCGCTCCGCAACCTGCCGGTGGAGGACATCGTCGTGTGCGGCCACTCGAATTGCGGCGCGATGAAGGCCATCCTCGCTGGCGGCGTGGGTCCTGAGAACCCGAACCTCAAGGGCTGGCTCGAGCACGGCAAGGACGCGCTCCAGCGGATGGAGGCGAACCCGACGCTGGGTGAGGGCCGGTCGGATTACGATCGCCTGTCCCAGAACAACGTGCTGGTGCAGATAGAGCACATCTCCACCTATCCGTGGGTGAAGGAGCGCCTCGACGCGGGCACCCTGCGGCTGCACGGCTGGTGGTTCGACATCGCCACCGCGCAGGTCCACGCCTGGCGCCCGTTGCTGGGCCGCTTCATCCCCATGGACGAACTGGTGGGCGAAGCCCTGCTGCGCGAGCTGGGCGCGGACACCCACGCCCCCGGCGCGCTCGCCAACGGCAACGGTGCTCAGCGCATCGCGGTGGTGGCCAGCGCGCAGTAGCCCGGTGGAAGCAGGCAACCAGGGGAGCGGCTCGAATCGAGCCATTCTCCTGGTGGCCAAAGGCCGGTGAGGGGGAGAGGATGGGGAGCAGCTTCGATGACTCCCTTCCTCTTCATGCTCGTCGTCCTGGGGTTTTCCGTGGGTGCGGGACTGTTGGGTTCGCTGCTGGGGATTGGCGGCGGGCTCATCCTGATTCCCGTGCTCACGTTGCTCCTGAAAGTGGACATCCAGTACGCGGTGGGGGCGTCCATCGTCTCCGTCATCGCCACGTCCAGCGGCGCGGCGGCGGCCTACGTGCGCGACCGGATGGCCAACACCCGCGTGGCCATGTTCCTGGAGCTGGCGACCACCGCGGGCGCGCTCAGCGGCGCGTACATGTCCGGGCTGGTGGGTGGGCGCGGCGTGTACCTCGTCTTTGGCGGCGTCATGGCGTGGTCGGCGCTGGTGATGCTGCGGCGGATGCGGGCGAGCGCCGAGGCGCCGGTGCCCGCGGACGCGCTGGCGGACCGGCTGGCGCTGCACGGCAGCTACTGGGATGAGTCGCAGGGCCGCGAGGTGTCCTACCGCGTCACGCGGCCACTGGCGGGACTGGGGCTGATGTACGTGGCGGGCACGGTGAGCGGCATGCTGGGCATCGGCTCGGGCGCGCTCAAGGTGCCGGCCATGGACCTGGCCATGCGGCTGCCGCTGAAGGTGTCCACGGCCACCAGCAACTTCATGATTGGCGTGACGGCGGCGGCCAGCGCGGGCGTCTACTTCGCGCGCGGCAACATCGACCCGTTCATCGCGGGGCCGGTGTGCGTGGGCGTCACGCTGGGCGCGTGGCTGGGCTCGCGCCACCTCATGGCCCGGGTGAACAGCACGTGGCTGCGCGCGCTCTTCGTGGGCGTGCTGCTGTGGGTGGCCTTCGAGATGCTGCGCAAGGGGTGGGCGTCATGAGCGAGGCACCGAATCCAGAGCCGCGAAGCCCCGAGGCCGCCGCCGCGGCGGTGCAGGACGGCGAGGACGCTTCGCTGCTCCATCCGGAGCAGCTCATCAGTGACTTGCTGCGGTACGGCGTGGCCGCCAGCCTGGCGTTGGTGACGCTGGGCACCGTGGTGACCTTCTTCCGTCATCCGGACTACCTCGTCTCTTCCGAGGCGTTGCTGCGCCTCACCTCGCCGCACCCGGTGCCGCACACCCTGAGGGACGTCGTGGCGGGGGCGCTGGCCGCCCGGGGCCAGGCGTTCGTCATGGCGGGACTGCTGGTGATGATGGCCGTGCCGGTGATGCGGGTGGCCCTGTCGCTGCTCATCTTCCGCCAGCAGAAGGACCGGCTCTACGTGGGAATCACCGCCACGGTGCTGGCCATGCTCGTCCTGTCCTTCCTGTTGGGCGCGGCGCACTGAGGCGCGTCAGCGCAGGTCGCCGGGGCGCTTCACGGGCTTGCCCGGCGTGGCCCACCACGCGAGCGTGAAGCCGCCGTTCTTCAGGGGATGGAGCGCCAGCGCCGCGCCCTTGCGCAGCTTGTCCGGCAGCTCATGCTCCAGGGCGCGAATGGCCGCGCGCTCCAGCGAGGGGTTGTGGCCCACCAGGGCCCAGCCCGCGCCGCGCTCGCGGCCCAGGTCGACGATGCGCTTGTGCGCGCCGCGCTGGGGCAGCAGGGCGGGGTGGACCTCCACGCCGGACACGCCGAAGGCCTCGGCGAGCAGCTCCGCCGTCTGGACGGCGCGCACCAGCGGACTGGTGATGATGCCGCGCAGTGGCGTGAGGCGTGCCAGCTTGCGTGCGTGGTGGCGGAAGGCCGCGCGGCCTTCCGGGGTGAGGGCGCGCGCTTCATCGCCCAGGACGTGAGAGTCCTCCGCGACGGCGTGGCGGATGAACAGCAGCGGCAGCTCGCGTGCAGACATGGTGAGCGCCGTGAATCACTCCGGGCGTCCCCACGCAAGCAACGGACTGGCGACAACGTCTACCCTTCGAAATCGTTGAGCGCGTCCAGGGGCAGCGGCGCCGCGCCCGTCACGGTTCCGTCCAGGTCCGTGGGCAACGAGGCGGGGTCGACCTCCGGGGAGGGACGACTGTCCATGGGCGTGGCCGCGGCGCGCGAGGCGGCCCCTGGCGGCGGGCGGAGCACCGGGCCCGGCGGTGGCAGGCCGGAGTGGCGCCGCGCGGCCTCCATCAGCGCGTTGTGGTGGCGATAGCGCGCCTCCACCAGCTTGTGGACCAGGAGCGGTCCGCCGGGGACGCGGCGCGCGGTGAGGGCCTGGGTGGCCTTACGCACCGGGTAGCGCACCCGGCGAATCTGCACCCGCCAGCCCTTGGGCGTGAAGGTGAAGACGCCGTAGGCGGGGCGCAGGTCTCCGTCCCGGGGGATGCCCGCGCTGGCCACGTCCGCGATGAGCATGCGGCCCACGCGGCGGCGGTAGGGGAAGTGCAGGTGCCCGAAGGCGCAGGCCGCCGCGTCCAGGTGGCTGAAGAAGCGGCGCACCGCGACGTCATCCAGCGTGGGGTCCAGCGACTCCTCGAGGTTGCGCGGGTTGGCGTGGCAGACGAAGAGGTCCTGTCCCTTGCGCGGCGTGTAGCGCACGGAGAAGGGCAGGGCGCCCAGTTTCTCCAGCAGCGCGCCGCCCAGCTGGTCCCGCGTCCAGCGCAGCAGCTCCGTCTTCCAGTGGTCCTTCTCCCGGTAGGCGCCGCCCAGGTAGTTGCCCGCCAGGTAGCAGTCGGTGTTGCCCATCAGGACGGAGTCACACCGGTCGAAGAGCAGGTCCACCGTCTCCCGGGGATGGGCGCCACGCAGCGCCAGGTCTCCGGCCGCGACGATGTAGTCGGGCGCTACAGAGCGGGCGATGTCCTCGAGGACGGCCTCGCAGGCAGGAAGATTGCCGTGGATGTCCGCGAGGATGGCGACCCGCATGGTCACTCCATCCTACCCTGTCGCCGCGCTCGATGAAGCCGCCAGGGGCAGAAAAATGGTGAAGGTGCTCCCCTCGTTGGGTTCGCTCTCCACCTTGACCTCGCCGTCCATGGCCTGGAGCAGGTGCTTGACGATGGCGAGCCCCAGTCCGGTACCGCCCATGTCCCGGCTGCGGCCCTTGTCCACCCGGTAGAAGCGCTCGAAGATGCGCGACTGGTGCTTGGGCTCGATGCCCACCCCCGTGTCCTTCACCCGCACCACGCAGCGGCCTTGCTCGCACGCACCGTAAACATCCACCCGGCCACCCGCGGGCGTGTACTTCACCGCGTTGTCCAGCAGGTTGAGCAGCACCTGCTCCACGGCCCGGGGGTCCCCCACCGCGAGTAGATCTGGGGGGACATGGAGTGAAACCGCCTGGCCCTTGCCCCCGGCCTTGGGGCGCACGGTGTCGGCGGCGCGGGCGGCGGCGTCGGCCAGGGTGACGCGGGCGAGCTTCAGGCTCACCTCGCGCGACTCCAGGCGGGACAGCTCCAGCAGGTCCTCCACCAGTTCGGACAGGCGTTCGGACTGGCGGTGGATGATTTCCACCATCTTCGGCGCCATGACGGGGTCATTGAGGGCGCCGCCCTGGAGCGTCTCCGCGTAGCCGCGGATGGCGGTGATGGGCGTGCGCAGCTCGTGCGACACGTTGGCCACGAAGTCCTTGCGCACCTTCTCCAGCCGGCGCAGCTCGGTGACGTCGTGGAAGACGGCGGCGCTGCCCGGCAAATCCTTGGCCAGCGGCGTCACCCGGATGGAGAGCGTGCGCGGGAAGTGGCCGTCCAGCGTGAGCTCCAGGTGGCTGGATGCGCTCTCCCGGCAGGCGCGCATCACGGCGTCGTGCAGCGCCTCGTTCCGGATGAGGGCCAGGGGGCGCTGGCCGGTGAGCGGGCTGCTCGTGGACGCCAGCAGGGGCCGGAGCGCGTCGTTGTGGCGCACCACCGTGCCCTCCGCGTCCGTCACCCAGACGCCTTCCGTCATGCCGTCCAGCACGGCGGTGAGGGTGCGCGCCTCCTGCGTGAGCGCCGCGTTGCGCGCGGACAGCTGGGCGTGCAGCGAGTCGATGGCGCCTTCGAGCCCGGCCACCTCGTCCAGCCGCTCGGGGACGCCAGGAGCGGCGGGGGGGGCGCCCTCGGCGCGCTCCCGGGTGTGGCGGGCCAGCAGGTCGAGCTGCCGCTGCAGCGTTCCGCGGCTCACGCCCAGGGACATGAGGGAGCCGGCGAGCGCGACGAGCGCCGCGGCGAAGACCTCCTTCGGCCCGTCGAGAAGGGCGACGAGCGTCGCGACGACGACGGCGGGCAGCAGGAGCGGAAGGAGTGTGGCGCGCAGGGGCATGGGCGGGGCGGTTTCACGGAGGGCTGAGCTTGTAGCCCACGCCGCGCACCGTCTCGATGATGTCCCCGGCGGGGCCCAGCTTCTCGCGCAGCCGCTTGATGTGCGTGTCCACGGTGCGGGTGTGGATCTCCGCCTGGATGCCCCAGACGTCCGACAGCAGCACCTCGCGCGTCTGCACCCGGTCCGAGCGCTCCAGCAGCGTGCGCAGCAGGCGGAACTCCAGCGCGGTGAGGAGCACTTCCTCGCCCTTCACGCGCACCTGGTGGCGGGTGGTGTCCAGGCTGATGTCGCCGGAGGCGAGCACCGCGGAGGGCCCGTCCTCCGCGTCCGCGCGGCGCAGCACGGCCTTGACGCGCAGGAGGAGCTCGCGGACGGAGAAGGGCTTCACCACGTAGTCGTCCGCGCCCAGTTCCAGGCCCTGCACCCGGTCGGACTCCTGGCCCTTCGCGCTGACGATGATGACGGACGCCTTGCGCAGCTCGGTGTCCGTCTTGAGCATGCGCAGCACCTCGCTGCCCGCCACGTCCGGCAGCATCAGGTCCAGCAGCACCAGGTCTGGCGGATGCGCGCGCGCCTTGGCGAGCCCGCTCGCGCCGGTGCTCGCCGTCTCCGTCTCGAAGCCCGCGGCCCGCAGGTTGTACTCGACGAGACCCGCCAGGTCCTGCTCGTCCTCGATAATCAGGATGCGCGACATGAAGCCCTCTCGAGTCCCTCCGCGCTCAGGGCGCGATGGACGGATTGCAATCTCCACCGGTCAGCGTCAGGGGCGCGGCAATCACCGGGGCGTTGTCGCCCGCGTTGACCTCACGGAGGTAGTTGCAGGAACTCCCCAGGAAGCCGGGCGGGGTCCCCGTGGTGATCGCCTCGATGACGAGCGCGTAATCTCGGCCCACTGGCACGTCCACCGCCAGCTCCAGGCTTCCTCCCGACTGGAGGGTCGCCAGGTCCACGGGGAAGCGGAGGGCCCTGCCCTCGCGCCCCTGGGCGTCCTTGAGCACCACCAGGTCGTCACGCCGTACCTGGGTACCCAGGCACGTGCGCTGAATCTCGGTACAACTGCGGCTGGAGCCCCGCGACACCACGGCCACCTGCAGGGCCTGGACATCGTTGGCCACCGCGCGCTCCATCGTCAGGGCGAGCGGAAAGCGGCCCGCGGGCTCGGCGTTAGGGCCGCACGCACCGAGAAGGCCGAGCAGCAACAGCGGGGACAGGAGGCGCTGGCTCATGGGGCGGGGGGCTCCACGCGGATGGTGATGGGAACGCGGCCCCGCTCTTCGCCGGAGGTCAGCGCCACGACGCCGGCGGTGGCGCCAATGGCCACCGCGCCCACGCCCACCCAGAGCCAGGGGCTCTTGTACCAGGGACGGGAGGACGGGTCGGCGGCGGCGCCGGCGCGCACGGCCCGGGGCGCCACCTGGAAGATGAGCGGCTGGAAGGAGTCTCCCCGGCCCGCGAGCCGGCGCTGCGCCGCGTCCGCGACCTCGAAGTAGTACTCCATCTCGTAGGCTTCGGCCTCGGTGGGCACCTCGTAGGCCGGCAACACCGCGCGGTAGCGCTCGAGGGGGCGGCCGTCGGGGCCTCGCTCACGCGCGAAGTCCACCGAGCTGTAGGCCTCGTCACCGGCGCGCCGGTAGAAGAGGCGCGCGCGGGCGCCCAGCGCCAGGTCCTGGATGGAGGCCTCCACGACGACGGGCTCGCCACCCGGTGGATCAGGGATGGGGTCCACGTCCAGGGTGACGGGGCGGACGCGCCGGCTCTTGATGTCCTCGCGGATGCGCGCGTAGAGGGCGCGCAGCTTGGGCGGGGAGCTGCGGGGGAGCTCGTAGTCCGGCCGGGCCTGGAGCAGCTTCTCGTAGGCGTCGCGCGCCTGGGGCTCGTCCCCCAGGTAGAGGGCCGTGAGGCCCAGCAGGCGGTACATCTCCACCAGCTGATCATCCGTCAGGTCCGGCGCATCCAGGCCTTCCAGGAGGGTGCGACGTGCGTCTTCGAATTCGCCCTGGTCGAACTGCTCGCGGGCCTCGGTGATGGCCGGGCTGGCCGGGCCGAGCTGCGAGAGAACAGGCTCAGGGAAGAGGGGCCGGCTCCAGCCCGGTCGGGCACCCAGGCCCAGCACCAGGATGAGGGCCCACCCGCGCAACCGCCAGCCATGTGCGTGCATCGATTCGAACCTATCAAAACGTTATCGAGAGAATCCACGAAGGCCGGCCCGTCGGGGGTGACGGCGCGGTGACATCTTCGTGGCGGTGTTGCACGAGGGCGTGTTGACGCTGGAGGGGCCACCCTCTATGTTGCGCGCCCCTTTTGGCCTGGAAGTAGCGTAAATGCTCGTAAAGGTTGATCAAATCAAGGACGCAGGGCTGAAGCTCGAGGAGCCCGTCAATCTCGAGCTGCTCGGTGAGACGCTGGGAGGCGCTGCCTCCGGCGAGGATACCGGATTCCGAGCCACGGCCCCGGCGACGTTGAAGGCGTCGCTGCGCAAGCTGAGCGGCGGCGTGCTGCTGGAGGGGCGCTTCACGGTGGACGTCACCAGCCCCTGCAAGCGCTGCCTCGCCGACGTGGCCATGAAGGTCCCCGTGGAGTTCACGCTCAACCTGGTGCCGGAGTCCCTGGCTCGGGGCGACGACTTCAAGGATGACGACGAGAAGGCGATGGAGAAGAAGGAGCGCAGCCAGGGTGAGTCTGGCGGCTCCTTCGAGCTGAACGATGCGGATCAGGAACTCTTCGACGGGAAGACCATCAACCTGGACCCCATCGTCCGGGAGCAGCTCCTGTTGGCCCTGCCGATGAACGCCGTGTGCCGGGACGACTGCAAGGGCCTGTGCTCGCAGTGCGGCGCGAACCGCAACGACGTCGCCTGCACCTGTGAGACCCGGCCGGTGGATCCGCGCCTGGCGCCGCTGAAGAACATCAAGCTCAACAACTGAAGTGGGCCTGGAGTGCAGGGCCGCCTCGTGAGAGGGGGCCCTGGAACGACAAGGGCCGCGGCCTCCACTGGATGGAGACGCGGCCCGTCGTGTTTCTCAGCGCCCGGGAAGGGCGCTGTATGCGACTGTGCGTCAGGCCTCGGCCTGAGCGACCACTTCCCGGCCCTTGTACTGGCCACAGGACGTGCAGGCGCGGTGAGGCATCACCGGCTCCTTGCAGTTCGGGCACTTGGTCACCTGCACGGCGCTCCGCAGGTTGTTGTTGGCCGCACGGCGGCGGTCGCGACGCATCTTCGAAGTACGCTTCTTGGGGACACCCACGGCTCACCTCTATATTCGACCCCGACCCGGAGCGTTCGCGCCGGTCCGGACCGGTTGAGTCCAATGTCTTTCGCGCTGTGCCGGGGTCCCCGGCTCCGTGCGCAACACTCTCTGCTCGAAACCGGTCTGGGGCGGTCGCACGAAGGCTCCCGTACTCCATGTCCGGCTTCGGAAGGCGGCGGACCCTAGCGGCTCGAAGCCCCCGAGTCAATGCGGCAACGCGGGAGGGCCCGTTATCTCCCGGGCACCGTCTATCCCGGACGGTGCCCGGTGACAACGTCCATGGCGCGGGCGCCATTCTTCCGGCCGTGCCCCAGGGCGTATCAGCCAGTCGTTGCCCCCCTGCAGGGTTCCTGCTGTGCTGCGCGCCGCCCGCCCCCCGGCGGGTGGGATACCGACACCGACAGCCGGCCGGACGCCGGGCGGGCAAGGAGAGGGTGGGGATGAGGCTGGTGCTGGATGCCATGGGCGGCGATCACGCGCCCGCCGCCCCCGTGGAGGGTGGGGTGCTCTTCGCGCGGGCCCACCCCGGCCATGAGGTGCTCCTGGTGGGGGACGAGGCGAAGGTGGCGCCCCTGCTGGGCAAGCTGCGGCCTCCGTCCAACCTCCAGGTCCACCATGCCTCTGAAGTCGTGGAGATGGACGAGCACGCCTCGACCGCCTTCCGCCGCAAGCGGGACTCCTCCCTCCGGGTGGGCTTCGAGCTGGTGCGGGACGGCCGGGCGGAGGCGCTCGTCTCGGCGGGCAACTCCGGCGCCGTCATGGCCGGGGGCCTGCTCACGCTGGGACGGCTGCCGGGCGTGGAGCGCCCCGCCATCGCCGCGCTCTTCCCCGCGCTCAAGGGCGGCGGCCGGTGCCTGCTCCTGGATGCGGGCGCCAACGTGGACTGCAAGCCGTCGCACCTGGCCCAGTTCGCCGTCATGGGGGAGGCCTACGTGCGCGCGCGCATGGGCGTGCCCCGGCCCCGGGTGGCCGTGCTCTCCAATGGAGAGGAGTCCTCCAAGGGGACGCCGCTCACCCGGGAGGTCAGTGGGCTGCTGCGGCGCTCGGATCTGGACTTCGTGGGTTACGTGGAGGGCAAGGACCTCTTCTCCGGCGAGGTGCAGGTGGTGGTGACGGACGGGTTCACCGGAAACGTCGTCCTGAAGACATCCGAGGGCGTGGGCATGGGCGTCATTGGCATGCTGCGTCAGGCCATCGAGCGGCGCGGCGGGCTGGCGGAGAAGGTGGGGGCGATGCTGCTCCAGCCCGCGCTGGCCGGGCTCCGCCGGGTGGTGGACTACGCCGAGTACGGCGGGGCGCCCCTGCTGGGAATCCAGGGGGTGGGCATCGTCGCGCATGGGCGCTCCACGCCCCGGGCCCTCTTCAACGCGCTGGGCGCGGCGCTGGCCATGGCGGAGGGGGGCGTGCAGGCGGAGTTGACGCGTTGCATCGGGCGCGCGGCGGCGTGGCTTCCGACCCATCCGAAGGGAAAAAGAGCGACAGACGCGGGCGTTTCCGATTAGAGCCTTCGCCCGGAGCGTGCAGGCCGCCTCGGGTTGGTGGCGGGGCGCCTCGCGGAAATTGCTGGCTCAACCTGGTCAGGTACGGCAACAGGGCGTCAAGCCTGCGGCCCCGGCCGCTGAAGAGGAGGCAGAGTCCGCATGTCGAAGGTCGCGTTCGTGTTCCCCGGGCAAGGCAGCCAGGCCGTGGGGATGGGCAAGGACCTGTATGAGAAGTTCCCCGAGGCCCGGGCCGTGTTCGACGCGGTCGACGCCGCCCTGGGGGAGAAGCTCTCCACCCTCTGCTTCGAGGGTCCGGACGAGGCGCTGAAGCTCACGGCCAACACCCAGCCGGCCATCCTCACGGTGTCGCTGGCGGCGCACGCGGTGTTCGCGAAGCGGGGACCGGCGCCGTCCTTCGTGGCGGGGCACTCGCTGGGCGAGTACTCGGCGCTGGTGGCGGCGGGCGCCATGGACCTGGGAGACGCGGTCCGGGCGGTGCGCGCGCGCGGCACCTTCATGCAGGAGGCGGTGCCCGCGGGCGTGGGCGCCATGGCCGCGGTGCTGGGCCTGGTTCCGGAGAAGGTGAAGGCGGCCTGTGACGCGGCGGCCGAGGGGCAGGTGGTGTCGCCGGCGAACTACAACTCGCCCGAGCAGACGGTCATCGCCGGTGACGCGGCGGCCGTGGAGCGCGCCGGGGTGAAGTGCAAGGAGGCCGGCGCCAAGCGCGTGATGCCCCTGCCGGTGTCCGCGCCCTTCCACTGCGCGCTGATGGCGCCGGTGCAGCCCCGGCTGGCGGAGGTGCTGGGCGGCATCCAGGTGTCCGCGCCGTCCGTGCCGGTGGTGACCAACGTGGAGGCCCGTCCCAACGCGGACGCGTCCCGCGTGGTGCCGTTGCTCCTGGAGCAGGTGAGCTCGCCGGTGCGCTGGATTGAGTGCGTGGAGGCGCTGAAGGCCGAAGGCGTCACCCGCATCATCGAGCTGGGGCCGGGCAAGGTGCTGGTGGGCCTGGTCAAGCGCATCACCAAGGACATCGAGCTGTTCAACGTCGAGGACTCCGCGAGCCTGGACAAGGCGCTCGCGGCACTGGGGGTGGCACCATGAGCGGCTTCAAGGACAAGGTCGTGCTCGTGACGGGTGGCTCGCGCGGCATCGGCCGGGCGTGCGCGGTGGCCTTCGCCAAGGCGGGGGCCTCCACCGTGGTCATCAGCTATGCGGGCAACGAGGCGGCGGCCCAGGAGACGGTGGCCCTGCTCCAGGCGGAGGGCGCCAAGGCGGAGGCCATCCGCTTCGACGTGTCCGACAGCGCCGCCTGCGCCAGCGCCGTGGACGGCATCGTCAAGAGCCACGGCCGGCTGGACGTGCTCGTCAACAACGCGGGCGTCGCGGTGGACGGCCTGGTGATGCGGGTGAAGGACGAGGACTGGGACAAGCAGTTGGACACCAACCTCAAGGGCGCCTTCTCCCTCATCCGCGCCGTCAGCCGGCCCATGATGAAGCAGAAGGGCGGCGCCATCATCAACATCACCTCCGTGGTGGGGGAGATGGGCAACGGCGGTCAGGCGGCCTACTCGGCGTCCAAGGCGGGGCTCATCGGCCTGACCAAGTCCGTGGCGCGCGAGCTGTCCAGCCGGAACATCCGCGTCAACGCCGTGTCCCCCGGCTTCATCGGGACGGACATGACGCATCAGATCAATGACGAGATGCGCCAGAAGATGCTGGAGGGCATCCCCCTGGGGCGGCTGGGCAATCCGGAGGAGGTCGCCGGTGCCGTGCTCTTCCTGGCGGGGGACGCCGCGTCCTACATCACCGGCGAGGTCCTGAAGGTCAACGGCGGAATGTACATGTAACCCACGGTTGGATTGCCGCCGGGCGTGGGATATACCGCGCCCGCTTTCGACATGGTCCGGGAAGCCAGCCGGGCCACATCTGGTTCCTGGAGGGTTCTACACTTATGTCGACGTCAACCATTGAGGCCAAGGTCAAGTCCATCATCGCCGACCAGCTCGGTGTCGGAGAGGATGAGATCAAGCCGGAGTCCTCCTTCATCGAGGACCTGGGCGCGGACAGCCTCGACATCGTGGAGCTCGTCATGGCGATGGAAGAGGAGTTCGAGGTCGAGATTCCCGACGAAGAGGCGGAGAACATCAAGACCGTCAACGACGCCGTCAGCTACATCAACACCCACAAGAAGTAGGCAGCACCACGGCGTGCCGGGGTGCGGGGCGGCGCCGCGTGATGCGCGGCGTCCCCGGTGTCCCAGGCGCCACCGGAGAGGACCGTGTCACAACGTCGAGTCGTCGTCACCGGAACCGGGCTTGTTTCGGCTCTGGGAACCGGAACCGAGAAGAACTGGCAGGCGTTGATCGCCGGCAAGTCGGGTATTGCCCAGGTCACGCGCTTTGACGTTGGCAAAATCGACACGCGCATCGCGGGCGAGGTGAAGGACTTCGAGCCCGAGGCGTTCATCGAAAAGCGCGAAGTGCGCCGGATGGACCTGTATGCGCAGTTCGCGTTGGCCGCCGCGCAGATGGCCGTGACGGAGTCGGGCATTCCCATTGGCCCGGATGCGCCGCACGGCTACATGCCGGAGAAGGTCGGCGTCATCGTCGGCTCGGGCATCGGCGGTATCTCTTCGCTGGAAGAGCAGCACCGCAAGGGGTTGGAGAAGGGGTTCGACCGGTTGTCGCCCTTCTTCATCATCCAGATGATCATCAACATGGCGCCGGGCCTCATCTCCATGCGGTACAACTGCAAGGGGCCGAACTGGGCGCCGGTGTCCGCGTGCGCCACCAGTGCCCACGCCATTGGCGAGGCCTGGAAGTCCATCCGCCTGGGTGAGACGGACGCGGTCATCGCCGGCGGCGCCGAGGCGGCCATCACCCCGCTGGGGCTGGGTGGCTTCTCGGTGATGAAGGCGCTGTCCACGCGCAATGATGATCCGGCCGGGGCCAGCCGTCCCTTCGACAAGGACCGTGACGGCTTCGTCATGGGCGAGGGCGCGGGCATCCTGGTGCTGGAGGAGATGGAGGCCGCGAAGAAGCGCGGCGCCAACATCCTGGCGGAGGTGGTGGGGTACGGTGCCAACTCGGACGCGTACCACGTCACCCAGCCGGCGCCGGAGGGCGAGGGCGCGGCGCGCTGCATGCGGCTGGCGCTCCAGTCCGCGGGGATGAACCCGGAGGACGTGGGCTACATCAACGCTCACGGCACCTCGACGCCGTTCAACGACGCGAACGAGACGAAGGCCATCAAGACGGTGTTCGGCGACCACGCGCGGAAGCTCGCCGTGTCGTCGACCAAGTCGATGACGGGCCACATGCTCGGCGCGGCGGGTGGCTTCGAGGGCGTGGTCAGCGCGCTGGCGCTGGCACGCAACATCCTGCCGCCCACCATCAACCAGACCACGCCTGATCCGGACTGCGACCTGGACTACGTGCCCAACCAGGCGCGTGAGGTCCGGGTGGACGCGGTGATGAGCAACTCGTTTGGCTTCGGCGGCACCAACGCCGTGCTGGTGTTCAAGCGCTTCTAGCCGTCTCAGGAGAAACCCGCGTGAAAGTCATCCTCGCTTCAGACCACGCGGGCCTGGAGCTCCGGCAGGAGCTGGTGGCCGCGCTCACCGCGCGGGGCGTGGCCCACGAAGACGTGGGTCCCGTCACGCGGGACTCGGTGGACTATCCGGACTTCGCCGCGCGGGTGTCCCGCGCCGTGGCGTCCGGGGAGGCCACCCTGGGCGTGCTGGTGTGTGGCACCGGCATTGGCATGAGCATCGTCGCCAACAAGCACAAGGGCATCCGGGCGGCCCTGTGCACCACGGAGTTCGAGGCCCGGATGGCCCGGGCCCACAATGACGCCAACGTGCTGTGCCTGGGCCAGCGCGTGGTGGGGGCCGGCGTGGGCCGCGCCATCCTGGAGGCGTTCCTCAGCACTGCTTTCGAAGGCGGCCGCCACGAGCGGCGCGTCCAGATGATTCGCGAGGCCGAGTCCCAGGGCTAACGGCCCCGCCGTACCCGTCGTTCGAGGGAGTCCGCCATGGAGAACATCCGTACGCTGGCCGAAGTGGACCCGGAGATTGCCCGCGTCCTCCGCGAGGAGACCCAGCGCCAGGAGGAAGGGCTGGAGCTCATCGCTTCGGAGAACTTCGTCTCTCCGGCGGTGATGGAGGCGGTGGGCTCGGTGCTCACCAACAAGTACGCGGAAGGCTACCCCGGCAAGCGCTACTACGGCGGCTGCGAGGTGGTGGACGTCGCGGAGAACCTGGCCATCGCCCGCGCCAAGGACCTGTTCGGCGCGGACGCGGTCAACGTGCAGGCGCACTCCGGCAGCCAGGCCAACATGGGCGCCTTCATGGCGCTGATGAAGCCGGGCGACACCATGCTGTCGCTGGACCTCAACTCCGGCGGCCACCTCACCCACGGCGCCACGTTCAACTTCTCCGGCAAGCTCTACAAGGTCGTCCACTACGGCCTGACGCGTGACACGGAGACCATCGACTTCGCGCAGGTGGAGTCGCTGGCCAAGGAGCACAAGCCGAAGGTCATCGTCGTGGGCGCCAGCGCGTACCCTCGCACGCTGGACTTCGCGAAGTTCCGTGAGATCGCCGACGCGGTGGGCGCTGCGATGCTGGTGGACATGGCGCACATCGCCGGCCTGGTGGCCGCGGGCGTGCACCCCTCGCCGGTGCCGGTGGCGGACATCGTCACCAGCACCACGCACAAGACGCTGCGCGGTCCGCGGGGCGGCCTGGTGCTGAGCCGCGAGCCCTACGCCAAGGCCATCAACAGCCAGATCTTCCCCGGCATCCAGGGCGGCCCGCTGATGCACGTCATCGCCGGCAAGGCGGTGGCCTTCAAGGAGGCCCTGTCGCCGGAGTTCAAGGCGTACCAGCGGCAGATTGTCGCCAACGCGAAGGCGCTGGCGGAGGCGCTCCAGCGCGCGGGCCTGCGGCTGACGTCCGGTGGCACGGACAACCACCTGATGCTGGTGGACCTGCGCCCCAAGAAGCTCACGGGCAAGGTGGCCGAAGAGGTGCTGGACAAGGCCGGCATCACCGTGAACAAGAACATGATTCCGTTCGACCCGGAGAAGCCGATGACCACGTCCGGCGTCCGGGTGGGCACGCCGGCCATCACCACGCGCGGCATGCGCGAGGCGGAGATGGCGGTGGTGGGGCGGCTCATCGGCGAGGCGCTGGACGCCGCGCAGGACGACGCCGCGCTGGCCCGCATCAAGGGGCAGGTGAAGGAGCTTTCGCAGGGGTTCCCGCTCTACGCCTCGCGGTTGAAGTAGATTGGCGGGCCGTACCCTTCCATGCGCTGCCCCTTCTGTCAGGACGCCGAGAACAAGGTCATCGACTCCCGTGAGTCACACGAGGGCTCCGTCATCCGGCGGCGCCGCGAGTGCCTGACCTGCAAGCGCCGCTTCACCACGTATGAGCGGGTGGAGGAGCTCTACCCGCTCATCGTGAAGAAGGATGGGCGGCGCGAGGCGTTCGACCGGGAGAAGATCGTCAACGGGCTGAAGAAGGCGTGTGAGAAGCGGCCCGTGTCCGCGGATCAGCTCGAGGAGACGGTGGTCGCCATCGAGCGGCAGCTGCAGGGCATGGGCGAGAAGGAAGTGCCCTCGTCCGTCATCGGCGAGGAGATCATGCGCCGGCTGCGGCAGCTGGACGAGGTGGCCTATGTCCGCTTCGCGTCCGTGTACCGCAGCTTCCGCGACATCGCGGAGTTCATGGACGAGCTGAAGGCCCTGCGCGAGGCGGAGGCGCGCGAGCAGCGCCAGGCGCCTCCCTCGGCACCGGTGGACAAGGGCGGTTAGAGAAAGCACATGCGGCTGTTGACACGGGCAAGGTTGGAAGCGACACGGGCGCCCCGGGCGAAGCGAGCGGCGGATTTCGACCGGGCGGTGGCTGAGTTCTTCATGCGCATCGCGCTGGAGGAAGCCGCCAAGGGCCTGGGCCGCACCAGCCCCAACCCCGTCGTGGGCGCGGTGCTGGTGAAGGGCGGGCGCATCATCGCTCGCGGCTACCACAAGAAGGCGGGCAGCGCGCACGCGGAGGTCGTCGCGCTGGAGGCGGCCGGTGCGCGCGCCAAGGGCGCGGACCTCTACACCACGCTGGAGCCGTGTGACCACTACGGGCGTACCCCGCCGTGCAGCATGGCCATCATCGAGGCGGGCGTCCGGCGCGTCATCTGCGCGTCGGCGGACCCCAACCCGAAGGTGAGTGGTAAGGGGGTGGCGCGGATGCGGCGCGCCGGCCTCAAGGTCCTCACGGGTGTGCTCGCGGAGGATGCGGACCGCCTCAACCGGCCCTTCTTCAAGATGATCCGCACGGGCCTGCCCTGGGTGACGCTCAAGGCGGCGGTGACGCTGGACGGGAAGCTGGCCACCGCGACCGGTGACTCGCGCTGGGTGACGGGGGCGCCGGCGCGCGCCTGGGTCCACCGGCTGCGGGACTCGGTGGACGTCATCCTGGTGGGCGCCAACACCGTCCGGAAGGACGACCCGAAGCTGACCACGCGGCTGCCCGGAGGCGGTGGGAAGGACCCGCTGCGCGTGGTGGTGGACAGCCACCTGCGCCTGTCCCCGGGCTACACCATCTTCACGCAGCGCAGCCCCGCGCGCACCGTGGTGGCCACGCTGGAGGACCCGGAGGGCCGCAAGGCGCGGCGCTTCCTGGCCCAGGGCGTGGACGTCTGGCAGCTCCGCGAGAAGGCGGGACAGGTGGACCTCAAGGCCCTGCTGCGGCGGCTGGCGAAGGGCGGCCACAACCACGTCATGGTGGAGGGCGGCGCGGAGATGTACGGCTCCTTCCTGCGTGGGCACCTGGCGGATTCGCTGGCGCTGTTCCTGGCGCCCAAGCTGATTGGCAGCCCGGGCCTGTCGTGGGCCGGCGACCTGGGAGTGAAGGAGATGGCCCAGGCCCTGGCGGTGAAGGACCTCGCCTTCGAACGCCACGGTGACGACATCCTGCTCCAGGCGCTGCTGTAGGACACGAGCGGCCGTGGGCGCAGGCGGGGCCGGTCCGTTATAAGCGGCCCCATGTTTACCGGCCTCATTCAGGACCTTGGCAGGGTGGAGCGCGTCATTCCCGGCGGGATGACCGACCTGTGGATTCACACCTCGCTGGGCGCGGCGGCCTTCGAGCTGGGCGAGTCGATTGCCGTCAACGGCGCCTGCCTCACGGTGGTGGAGCGCACCGGCGACAGCTTCCGCGTGCAGGCCGCGCCGGAGACGCTGCGCCGGACGACGCTGGGCTCCGTGAAGGCCGGAGACCAGGTGAACCTGGAGCGGGCCCTGGCGCTGGGGGACCGGCTGGGCGGGCACCTGGTCTCTGGCCACGTGGACGCCGTCAGCGAGGTGCTGGAGACGTACCCGGAGGGAGGCTCCTGGGTGATGGGGTTCCGGCTGCCGGAGGAGCTGGCGCCGTACTTCATCGAGAAGGGCTCGGTGGCCATCGACGGCATCAGCCTCACCGTCAACACGGTGGAGGCGGACCGGTTCCGGGTGCAGCTCATCCCGGAGACGCAGGAGCGCACCACCTTGAAGGCGCGGGGCGTGGGGTCGAAGGTGAACCTGGAGGCGGACCAGATAGGGAAGTACGTGGCGCGGCTGTTCGCGCTCCAGCGGGGCCAGGGGGCTCCCGGGGGCGGCGGCGGGCTGACGGCGGCGGCCATCGCGGCTGCGGGGTTTGGCACGCCGTAGCAGGCGACGCCGGGCCCCGGGGTGGTGTAGGAAGCGCGGCATGCCTCGCTACTTCGACGGTGACTTTCTACCCCCTAAGGGCCGTTTCGCCATCTGCGTGGCCCGCTTCAACGGCTTCATCACCGAGGAGCTGGCCAAGGGCGCCGTGGACACGCTGGTGCGCCACGGCGTGGCCGACGCGGATATTGACGTGTACCGCTGCCCCGGAACCTATGAGCTGCCCGGTCTGGTCCGGCGCGTGACTGAGACGCGGCAGTACGTGGGCGTCATCACCCTGGGCGCCGTCATCCGGGGCGGGACGCCGCACTTCGACTACGTGGCCGGCGAGTGCGCCAAGGGCATTGGCGCGGTGGCCTTCGAGGCCGCGGCCGCCACCCCCGCCACGACGGTGACTTTTGGCGTGCTGACGACGGACACGGTGGAACAGGCCATCGACCGGGCGGGCGTGAAGGCGGGGAACAAGGGAGCGGAGGCCACACTGGCCTGCATCGAGATGGTCAATCTGTACGCGAAGATGTCGGCGACGGACGGAAGGAAGGCGTAGGCCATGGGCGCGCGAAGAACGGGACGTGAGCGTGCGCTGCAGGCGCTCTACCAGTTGGAGATGGCCACCGCGACGACGGCGGAGGCGCTGGAGTCGGCCTGGTCGGCCGCCGAGGAGAGCAGCAAGCGGGACCCGGACGCGGTGAAGTTCGCCCGGGAACTGGTGGAAGGTGTGCAGTCCCACCGGGACGAAATCGACCAGCTCATCGAGCGCCACAGCCACAACTGGCGCCTGGACCGCATGTCGCGCATCGACCGGAACGTGCTGCGACTGGGCATCTTCGAGCTGAAGTACCGCCCGGACATCCCCCGCAAGGTGTCCATCAACGAGGCGGTGGAGCTGGGGAAGAACTTCGGCAATGAAGAATCGAGCGCGTTCGTCAACGGGCTCCTGGACCGCGTCGCGGTCGCCTTGAACAAGCCGTGAGCCGCTGACGCCAGCCGCGAGGGACGCGCCGTGAGCCAGACGACGACGCACGACATTGGATTGGAGGGCCTGGACACGCTCGGCGGGGTGGACGCGCTCTGCCTCTTCATCGCCGAGGATGACCGGCCCCTGCCGTCCTCCGCGGGCTTCGTGGACTGGCGGCTGTGTGGCTCGCTCTCGCGGGTGCTCAAGGCCGGCTTCTTCACGGGCGCGAAGGATGACTGGCTGCTGCTGCCCTCGGACGGGAAGCTGGCGGTGCCCCGTATCTTCGTCGTGGGGCTGGGCGCGCGTCAGCGACTGGACGCGGGCACGTTGAACGACGCGATGGCTGAAGCGGGACGGGTGCTGTCCAAGGCCCGGGTGGAGTCCGTGGCGCTGGAAGTGCCCGCCGGTGGCCAGGTGGAGGACGCCGCGCGGGTCGCGGCTTTCCAGAAGGGCTTCCTGCCTGCGTTCAAGGGCGAACGGGTGGCCGTCCTGGCGGACAAGGGACTCGTCAAGTCGCTGCCTGCACGCAAGGGCTGACGCTCGGCGGGCGGGCGGGCCTTCTGCTAGCATGGCTCGCCCGGGGCGAGCGCACATGCGTGTCAAGGTGTTGATTGTCGAGGACTCGAAAGCATCGCGCGAGTACATCGCCGCGATGGTCGAGGCCGTGGAGGGCGTCGAGGTGGTGGTGACCTCGAGCGGCTTCGAGGCCCTGAAGTTGCTGCCGCGTCACCGCTTCGAGCTCATCATCACCGACATCAACATGCCTGACATCAACGGGCTGGAGCTCATCAACTTCGTCAAGAAGAACCCCAACTACCGCGAAGTGCCGCTCTTCATCATCACCACGGAGGGGCGCGATCAGGACCGCGAGCGCGGGCTCGCGTTGGGCGCCGCGGAGTATCTGGTCAAGCCCTTCCTCCCCGGGAGCCTCGAAGCGCTCCTGCGGCGCTACCTGAAGCTGCCGTGAGCCCGGGAAGCAAGGCGCTGGCCGAGTTCGTGGCCGAGGCGACGGAGATTCTCGACGCCCTGGCCAGGGACCTGCTCATGCTCGACGAGCGCCGGGGCTCCGAGGCGGACCCGGACCTGGTCAACGGCATCTTCCGCGCGGCGCATTCGCTCAAGGGGTTGTCCGGGCTGTTCGGCCAGGAGCGCATCTCCCGGCTGGCGCATGGGACGGAGGACCTGCTCGACAGGCTTCGGCTGGGGAAGCTGCTGCTGGACGGCGCGGTCCTGGATGCGCTGATTGAAGCGCTGGATGCGTTCCAGGCGCTGCTGGGCGAGGCCGCTCGCGGCGCGGAGAGCGAAAGCCTGTCCGCCCGCGTGGAGGCGATGGCCGCGCGGATGGCGTCGATGGGCGCTCCGGCGGAGGTTGCTGCGGACGACCCGCTGGACCGGTTGGAGCTGGAGGCGCAGGTCCGCTCCGTCTTCACGGAGTACGAGGAACACCGGCTGCGGGAGAACGTGCGGCGGGGTGTGTCGCTGTGGCGCGTGCGGGCCGCCTTTGATTTGTCCGACTTCGACAAGGGACTGGCGGAGCTCAACGCGAGGCTCAAGCCGCTGGGCGAGGTCATCAGCACGTTGCCGTCCGCACAGCCGGGTGGCGCGCATGGCATCGCGTTCGACCTGATTTTCGGTGCGCAGGTCGACCGTGTATCCCTGGAGACGGGACTGAAGGGGACGCCCGCGGAGCTGTCCGCGCTGACGGTGCGCCCGGCCGCGGCGGCTGCGACGAGCGCGCTGCTTCAGGCCGCGCAACCCGCTGCGATGATTCGCGCGTCCGGGGGCGCGAAGTCGGAGACGCGGCTCGGAGACGCGGCGACGCGCGAGGGGGACGCTGGCACTGCTCAGGACGCAGCGGCAGGGGGCCTCGCGGAACCTGATGTGCCCGTCCGCGTGGCGGATGTGGCCCCAGAGGGGGCGCGGAAGGGCGCAACGCCCTCGCGCGGCTCCCGAAGCACGTCCGCGGACGCCAAGGCTTCGCCCGCGGCGGGGCATTCGATGTCGCCCAAGGGCGGCGGCAAGAAGAAGGCCGTACGCGCGACGCCCGCCGCGATGCCTCCCGAGGCGCAGCAGCCGCTCCTTTCGCACGTACCGGAAGACACGGAGCCTGGGCCCCTGGAATGGCCCACGTCGGACGCTGACGTACCTGCCAACTCTGGCGGCTCGCCTTTACCGCCTCCCGCGCCTGGACCCTCCAGCGTGCCCGTCGTCGCCTACCTCCAGGGCGCCGCCAAGGCATCACCCAAGGGGCTCTCGGTGGCCCCAGCGGCACCGGCCGGTGCCCCCGTGAGCACCTCAGCGGCGCTGACGGCGGACACGTCGCTGCGCTCCCTGACTCAGACCGTGCGGGTGGACATCGGTCGCCTGGATGGCCTCATCAACATGGTGGGCGAGCTGCTGCTCATCAAGGCCAACCTCCAGCGGCTCGCGGAGTCCGCGAGGCAGGACGGCGCGGTGGCGCTCTCCAAGCTGTTCGGCCAGGAGCTGGCGCGCGAAACGCGGGGCCTGGAGCGCAAGCTGGAAGCCCTCCAGGAAGGACTCCTGGAAGCGCGGATGGTCCCCGTTGGCCAGGTGTTCGACAAGCTGGCACGGCTGGTGCGCCGCATCACCCGCGAGGCGGGCAAGGAAATCGAGCTCGCCATCAGCGGTGGAGAGGTGGAGCTGGACAAGCTCATCGTCGAGGAGCTCAGCGACCCGCTGATGCACCTCATCCGCAACGCCATCGACCACGGCGTCGAATCCCCCGACGCCCGTCTGGCTGCAGGCAAGCCCCGGCGCGCGGTGGTGGGCCTGCGCGCCGAGCAGAAGGGCAACCACGTCGTCATCGAGGTGAGTGACGACGGCTCCGGTATCGACGAGGTGCGCGTGCGCGAGGTGGCCATCACGCGCGGCCTCATCACCTTCGCGCAAGCCCAGGAGATGAGCCGGAGGGAGCTGCTCAACCTCATCTTCCAGCCCGGCTTCTCCACCGCCCGCAGCGTGTCCGAGCTCTCCGGCCGGGGCGTCGGCCTGGACGTGGTGAAGAACAACCTGGGCAACCTGTCGGGCATCATCGACGTGTGGAGCGAGCGCGGAAAGGGCACCGCCTTCCACCTCACGCTCCCCGTCACGCTGGCCATCATTCGCGCGTTGCTGGTGGGCGTCAGTGGCCGCACCTACGCGGTGCCGCTCAACAGCGTGCTGGAAATCATCTCCGTCCAGCCCAAGGAAATCCGCACCGTGGAGCGGCGCGAGGTCCTGGACCTGCGCGGACAGACGTTGCCCTTCGTGCGGCTGTCTCGCATGTTCGCCTTGCCGGAGCGCCCGGTGAGCCGCCACTTCGTGGTGGTGGTGGGCCTGGCCCAGGAGCGCCTGGGCATCGCCGTGGACGAATTGCACGGTCAGCAGGACATCGTCACCAAGCCCCTGGGGGGCCGGCTCCAGTCCGTCCGGGGCATCTCCGGCGCCACCGAACTGGGCAACCGGCGCACCGTCCTGGTGCTGGATGTGGCGGCGCTCCTGGAAGAGGGCATGGCCGTGGAGCGGCGTCGCGCCTGACCCTCGCTGCGGACGGGCGCGCCGGCTGCTATCCTGCGTCGCTGTGTCCCGGTTCTCGGAACTGCTCGACGACTTCTTCTACCGTCCTGACGAGGACGTCTCCGGGCTCCAGGACTTCGCGGCGGGCAGCGACGGCGTATTGCCCGCGGCCCCCGAGGAGGTGCCCGAGGAGTACCTGGCCTTCCGCCTGGAAGGGGAGTGCTACGCGGTCCCCATCCGGGGGGTGCGTGAAATCTCCAAGGTTCCGCCGCTGACGGAGATTCCCCGCGCCGAGCCTCAACTCCTGGGGGTGATGAACCTGCGCGGTGAGCTGCTGCCCGTGTACGACGTCAAGGTGCGGCTGCGGCTGGCGGAGCGGGCGCCCCTGGTCGCCGGGCCTGACGCACCGGCGCCGCCCCGGAGTGCTCGCATCCTCGTGCTGCGCACGGAGACGGGGCCCGCGGGGGTGTGGGTGGATGGCGTGGTGGGCGTGGTGAAGCTCAAGCCGTCCATGCTGGAGGCACCGCCACCGGGGATGCGCGTGGGTGACAGGGATTGCGTGGTGGGCATGGGCCGGCGTGGCCCCATGCTCTACATCCTCTTGGACGCGGAACAGGCGCTCGCCCCATGAAGGACTCCGTCAACCTGCTGTCGCGGCGTCCCCACGCGGTCCCGGATGAAGTGTCCTCGGCCGCGGACACGGTGGTGCAGCTCTGTGCCTTCTTCATCGGCGCGGAGGAGTACGTGTTGGACATCATGCGGGTGGAGGAAATCCTCCCGCTCCAGCGCATCACCCCCATCCCTCACGCCCCGGCGTTCGTGGAGGGCGTGCTCCACCTGCGCGGCCTCATCCTGCCGGTGGTGGACCTGCAGTGCCGGCTCCTGGGCACGCCGGGGCCGGAGACGCCGAAGACGCGGCTGCTGGTCTGCAAGCTGGGCACGCGGCGCGTGGCGGTGAAGGTGGACCGGGTGGCGGAGGTGCTGCGAGTGCGGCGCGGCGACATCAAGCCCGCGCCCGCGCTGAGGGTGGCGGGACACACGCCCTTTGTCGTCGGTGTCTGTGGACCGCCGGACCGGCTCCGGCTGTTGCTGGACCTCAAGGCATTACTGCGCGTGGAGTTGGAGCGCGAGTCTTCAAGGAACACGACGTAGGCGCACACATGGGGGATTGAGATGGGCCATCAAGGACTGGAGCAGCACCGTCGAATCCTCGGCATCCTCTTCATCGTCATCAACGGGCTGTCGGTGCTCATCGCCGTGGGCGTGATGCTGTTCTTCGGGGCGATGGGCGGGATGTTGCCAGGCGCGAAGCCCGAGGAACGGGCGCTGATTGTTGCCGCGGGCATGGGCGTGGGCGGGTGCCTGGCGCTGCTGGGGTTGCCGGGTGTCATCACCGGCTTCGGGTTGCTGTACCGCAAAGCGTGGTCGAGGACGCTGACGCTGGTGCTGGGCATCCTCGCCATTCCCAATGTTCCCCTGGGCACGGCCCTGGGGGCCTACGCCCTCTGGTTCTACCTCCAGCCAGGCTCTGACCAGGTCTTCGACACATGAGCCCCCACTCCGAGCCCCCGGTCGAGGAAGAGGCGCGCTACCTCGCACTCCAGTCGCTGGACCCGTGCACCGCGGGCGTTCTGGAGATTCTCATCGTCGGCTTGCATGACGAGAGTTGGCGCGTGCGCCACGTCGCGGCGGAGGCCCTCAAGCGGATGCCCGCCTCGAGCGAGCTCGCGGCCCGGCTCATCTCCGTGCTGGGGGAGCGAGGGGAGACGGGGGCTCGGAACGCGGCGGCGGAGGCGCTCGCGGGGCTGGGCAGTGTCGCGTTGGGCCCCTTGGTGGACCTGCTGGCCCATCCGGACCCGGACCAACGCAAGTTCGCCGCGGACATCCTTGGGCAGCTGGGGCGGCGCGAGGCGGAGGGGCCCCTGGTGCGTTCGCTCTCGGACGTGGACCTCAACGTGCGTGTGTCCGCGGCGGAGGCGCTGGGACGCATTGGCGGCGCGCAGGCCGTCACCGCGCTGGAGGCGCTGCTGGCCGAGCCGGAGCCGCTGCTTCGCCTGTCCGCCTTGGAAGGGTTGACGTTGCTTCAGCATGCGGCGCCCCTGCCGGTGGTGAAGGCCTTGCTGGAGGACCCTCGGCTTCAGCGGAGCGCCTACCGGATGCTGGGCCTCCTTCCGGAGGCGGACGCGACGGTGCGCATCTGCCAGGGGCTCACGTCGGAGTTGCGCTCGGTGAGAGAGGCGGCGCTGTCCGCGCTGGGGACCCAGGCCGCGCGTGCCGCAGGGGCGCGGCGCGGGGAGCTCGAAGCGGCGGTGCGGAAGGCGTTCTTGCCCCTTCCCGGCATGACGCCGCGATTGACCGAGGCGCTGGCGTCCGAGGACGTCATGGTGTGCGCGGGCACGTTGGTGGCGGTGGCCTCGCTGGGCGATGCGTCGCTGGCCGTGCCCGTGGCGGAATGTGCGCGCGAGGCGCGGCTGCTGCGCGAGGTGCTGCACACGCTGGGCAGGTTGGGGCCGGACGGCGGGCGCACCTTGCTTCATCGACTGCCGGACCTGTCCCTGCCGGCGCGGGCCGCCGCGGCCGAAGCGCTGGTGGATCTGGTCGACGCCTCGGCGGTGGCTCCGCTGTGCGCGTTGCTGGAGTGGGTGGAGGACGAGCTTCGCGCGGTGGTGGTGCGTGCCTTGGGGCGGACAGGCGCGGCCTCGGCGGTGTCGCCGCTCGTCGCCCTGCTGGAAGAGCCATCCCTCGCGGGGGCGGCGACGCGCTCCCTGGCGGGGCTGGCGGAGTCGTGCCGGCCGGCGGTGCTGGAGGCGCTGGAGGACGCGGTGGCGCGCAGGGCCACGCCCGCGGCGGTCGCCGCCCTGGCCCGCGTGGGCGGCGTGCCGGCCCTGCCCACGTTGAAGCGGCTGGCGCGGGACGAGGACCCTCGGTGGCGCGCGGCGGCGGTGGTGGCGGCGTGTGAGCTGGATGGTGACGTCGGTCGGGAGTTGGTGCGCGCGGCGCTCGCGGATGAGTCCGTGCCGGTGCGCATCGCGGGCACGCGGGCCCTGGCGCGACTGGGCGGGCCTGACGCGGGCGCGCTGCTGTCTCCGGTCCTGAGGGACGAGGACCCCTCCGTGCGAGTGGCCGCGGTGGAGGCGGCGGGGGACTGCGGCGCGTTGGACCGGGTGCCGGACCTGGTGGCCCTGACGCGGGATGCGGATGGCGCGCTGGCGGTGGCCGCGGTGCGGGCCCTGGCGCGCATGGGAGCGGCGGGCCCCGGGGTGTTGCGGGAGGCCGCGGGGCATCCGGACGTGGAGGTGGTGAAGGCGGCGCTGGTGGCGGGGGCGGAGTCGTCGGCAGGGGTGACGATGGCGCTGTCCCTGCTGCGTCACGCGCGCTGGGATGTCCGCGCGGCGGCGGCGCGAGTGCTGGGAGATTCGGCGGGGCCGGAGTGTCTGTCCGCCGCCCGGGAGGCGCTGGAGGCGGAGTCGGACGCCCTGGCGCTGCGAGCCCTCTCCGATGCCGTGGAGCGCCTGCTCCGGCGCTGAGAGGGCTCCATGGCACGCTTCGACGACGGACGACCGGAGATGTCAGCGGAGGAGTTCCGTCTCCTCCGGGACCACGTGTATTCGCACTGCGGCATCCTGGTGCACGAGGACATGAAGTTCGTGATGGAGCGCCGGCTGTGGCCCCGGCTGGAGTTGCTGGGGCTGCCGGACTACGGCGCGTACCACCGCTACCTGCGCTACGACGCCAACCGGCACGCCGAGCTGGAGGCGGCCGTCGAATCCCTCACCACTCACGAGACGTACTTCTTCCGCGAGCCCATGCAGCTCAAGGCCTTCACGGACGAACTGCTCCCGGTGGTGGAGCGGCGCAACGCGAGGCTGCGGCGCCTGCGGGTGTGGTCCGCGGGGTGCTCGTCCGGGGAGGAGGCTTACACGCTGGCGATGCTCCTCAAGGACAGCCGCCGCTTC
The DNA here is from genome assembly GCF_006547365.1 of Myxococcus sp. AB056. Classification (NCBI taxonomy): domain Bacteria; kingdom Pseudomonadati; phylum Myxococcota; class Myxococcia; order Myxococcales; family Myxococcaceae; genus Myxococcus; species Myxococcus sp. AB056. The sequence goes on from NZ_VHLB01000030.1 coordinate 46,208, forward strand.
GACGACTGGGACGTGGAAGTCCTGGGCACGGACATCTCCCGGCGCGTGTTGGCCATGGCGCGGCGCGCGGAGTACGGGCCTTCCGCGCTGCGCGCCACCTCGCCGGAATTGCTGGAACGCCACTTCGTTTCGCTGGGCAACAGCCGCGTGCGCGTCCGGGACGAAGTGCGCGCCTGGGTGTCGTTTGGCCACCACAACCTGTTGGACGAGGTGGGTAGCCAACTGGTGCCACGCATGGACGTGGTGTTCTGCCGCAACGTGCTCATCTACTTCGACCTGGCGGCACGCCGGAAGTTCCTGCGCATCGTTCGGGACCGGCTGGTGCCAGGGGGGTACCTGCTGCTGGGACACTCAGAGAACCTGCTGAACCTGGGCTCGGACTTCGAGTTCGTTCACCTGCGCGGGGACCTGGTGTACCGGAGGCCGGAGCTGGACGAAGGAGCGCGTCGATGAGCAGCAAGGGCGTCATCTCCGTACTGGTCATCGACGACTCGGCCCACAACCGGCGGACCCTCTCCACGATGTTGGAGTCGGAGCCGGACGTGCGAGTGGTGGACCGCGCGGCGGATGGCGAAGAGGGGCTGAAGAAGGTCGTGGACCTGAAGCCCGACGTGGTGACGCTGGACCTGGAGATGCCGAAGCTCGGGGGGTACACGTTCCTCCGCCTGCTGATGCGCACGGCGCCCACGCCCGTCATCGTCATCTCCAGCTATTCGCACCGCTCGGATGTCTTCAAGGCGCTGGAGTTGGGGGCGTTCGACTTCATCGCCAAGCCGCAGCACCCGACGTTCGAGGCCATGGAGGCGCTTCGGGTGGAGCTGCTGGAGAAGGTCCGGGCGGCGCGGCACGTGCGCCCCGGTTACCGGCACGCGGCGCCAGGGGCTCGCGCCATGGCGGTGGCGGGCGAGCCGCCGCTGGTGGTGGCCGTGGGCGCCTCTACGGGGGGGCCCCCCGCGGTGCAGCGGGTGCTGGAGGGACTGGCCGTGGAGCCCACGCCGTGCGTGTTGGTCTGCCAGCACATGCCGCCGCAGTTCACCCGCGCCTTCGCGGACCGGTTGGACCGCATCGGCCCCTTCTCGGTGACGGAGGCCCGTGACGGAGACCTGGTCCAGCCCGGGCACGTGTACATCGCTCCAGGCGGGCGGCACATGGTGGTGGCCGAGCGGGGCTCCCGGCTGGAGCTGCACACGCCGCCGTCCACGCCCGTGGATAAGTACGCGCCCAGCGTGGATCGCCTCTTCGTCAGCATGGCGCAGGTGCTCGGCGCCAAGGCCCTGGGGGTGGTGCTCACGGGCATGGGCGCCGACGGCGCGGAGGGCGCGCGCGCGGTGCACCGCGCTGGCGGCGAGGTCTGGGCGCAGTCGGAGGAGACCTCGGTGGTGTTCGGCATGCCGGGGGAGGCCATCGCCACCGGGGCGGTGAAGCGGGTGATTCCACTGGGTGACATCGGCCCGGCGCTCGCGGCCCTGGCGCGGCGGCGGCGCTGAAACTCCGGCCCCTGGCGCACGGGTGCTAACGTCCCCGGCCCATGACGCAGCAGATTCGAGCCTTGGTGGTGGATGACTCGCAGGCCATGCGGCGCAGCATCATGTACGCGTTGCAGCGCCTGTCCGGTGTGGTGTGTACCGAGGCCCAGGACGGCGCCGAGGGCTTGAAGAAGCTGACGCAGGGCCGCTTCGACCTGGTGCTCACGGACATCAACATGCCCCTGATGGACGGGCTGAAGCTCATCAGCCACATCCGGCAGGCGACCGAGTACCGGAACGTCCCCATCATCGTCGTCACCACGGAGGGTGCGGCGGCGGACCGGGAGCGCGCGATGAAGCTGGGCGCGAGCGCGTACCTGGTGAAACCCGTGCAGGCGAAGGTCGTACTGGATACCGTTCGGGACCTGCTGAAGCTGGACTGAAGGTGAGCGCGCACGAATGGATTCCGTCCTGCGGGTGGAGGGCCTGGAGAAGGCGTACGGCGAGGTGAAGGCCGTGCAGGGGCTCACCTTCGAGGTGGCGCCCGGCGAGGTGCTCGGGTTGGTGGGGCCCAACGGCGCGGGGAAGACGTCCACGTTGCGGTGCCTGGCGGGCATCCTGCCGCCCAGCTCGGGCCGCATCCTGGTCGCGGGATATGACTTGTCGCGGACGCCGGTGGACGCGAAGCGCGCGCTGGCCTTCCTGCCGGACGAGCCGCGCTTCTTCGAATACCTCACGGTGTGGGAGCACCTGAACTTCACGGCGCGACTCTACGGCGTGGAGGACTGGGAGGAGCGGGGCCGCGCGCTGCTGGAGGAGATGGAGCTGACGGGCAAGGAGAAGTCCCTGCCGGGCGAGCTGTCGCGAGGCATGAAGCAGAAGCTGTCCATCGCCTGTGGCTTCCTGCATTCGCCAAAGCTCATCCTCCTGGACGAGCCACTCACCGGCCTGGACCCCATCGGCATCCGGCGGATGAAGGCGTCGCTGCGGCGCCGGGCGGAGGAGGGCGCGGCCCTGGTGTTGTCCTCGCATCTGCTGCCGCTGGTGGAGGAGTTGTGCCATCGGCTGCTCGTCATCGCGGGCGGCAAGGCCATGGCGCTGGGCAGCCTGGAAGACATCCGCGCGCGACTGAGTGGCGCGGAAGGGGAGCACGCCTCGCTGGAAGAGCTCTTCGTCCGAATCACCAGCGCGGGAACGCAGGCGCCGTGAGCTTCCCTCGCGCGGTGGCCTTCCTCTGGGCCGCGACCTGGCGCAATCGCATCCGACGGCAGTTGGAGCGGCTGCGCAAGCCGCGCTACCTCCTGGGCGTGCTAGTAGGCGCGGCGTATCTCTATTCCGTCTTCTTCCGGCGTCTGGACTTCCGTGGGCCGGTGGGCACGGTGCCCGAAGGTGTGCGGTTGTTCGCCGAGTTGTCGCTGGTCGGCTCCGCGCTGGGGACATTGTTCGCCGCGTGGGCGCTGGGCCGGGACCGGCCGTCGCTGACCTTCTCGGAGACGGAGGTGGTGCAGCTCTTCCCCGCGCCCGTCGCTCGCCGGGCCCTGCTGCAATACAAGCTGGTGCGCGGGCTCCTGGGCACGTCGCTGGGCGCGCTGTTCGCCACGCTGTTCCTCGGGAGGACCATCAGCCCGCATCCCGTCCTCTTCTTCGTGGGGGCGTGTCTGGCCCTGGGCACGCTCTATCTGCACTCGACGGCGGCGTCCTTCGTGCGCACGCGGCTGTCGGCATGGGGCCTCTGGGGCCAGGTGGTCCGCTGGGGCGCGGTGGGGGGTGTCCTGGCGCTCGTGGCGCTGGCGGGGTTCACCTCACTGCGAGAGCACCCGGTGCCCGAGGACCTGTCGTCAGGCCGCGCGCTTCGCGGGTGGTTGCAGGCGCTGATGGCGTCTCCCGGCGTGGCGGCCGTGTTGTGGCCGGGCCGGCTGCTGGTGGCGCCAGCGCTGGCGCAGAGCGTGGACGACTTCCTGTGGGCCCTGCCACCGGCGTTGGCGCTGATGGCGGCACACTACGGCTGGGTGCTCTGGGCCGAAGTTCCGTTCGAGGAGACAGCGGTGGTGCGCGCGGAGTCCCGCTCACGGGAGCGCATGCTGCGGGCCTCGGGGCGGATGACGCGGGTGGGCTCGCTCACGTTGAGCCGCCCGCCATTCCGGCTGCTGCCTCGAGGCCGACCGGAGGTGGCGCTCATCTGGAAGAACCTGATTGCGCGCAAACGGATGGGGGGCGGGTTCGCGGTGTTCCTCGCCTTCATCATCCTGGGCGGTGCCATCGCGGCGATGATGGGTGACACGCGTCTGTTCACGGACACGCGGCGGGTGCTCGGGCCGGTGGCGTTGGCGTTGTCGGTGATGCTGACGGTGGTGGGGCCGAGCGCGTTCCGCATGGACCTGCGGATGGACCTGCCCAAGCTGGACCTGCTGCGCGCCATGCCACTGACAGGAAGGCAGGTGGTGCGCGCGCAGTTGGCGGCATCCTCGCTGGCCCTGGCCTCCTTCCAACTCGCGCTGTTGGCGGTGGCGCTCGTCCTGGGGCCCGGTGTGGAGGCCTCGCGTCTGGGCGGCTGGTGGTGGCCAGGAGGGCTGGCGCTGGCGTTCCTGCTTCCGGCCGTGTCGCTGTCGGGCCTCTTCGTGCAGAACGCGGCGGTGGTCCTCTTTCCCTCGTGGGTGCCGGCGGACACAGGCGAACGGGCACGCGGCATCGAGGCGATGGGGCAGCGCCTGCTGGCCGTCGTGGGCACGCTGGTGGTGATGCTGGTGGGGTTGATTCCCGCGGGGCTGGTGGCGCTCGTGGTGGGCCTCCCAGTGTCGACGCTGTTGGGCCCCTGGGCCCTGCCCGTGGCGGGCTTCGTCGCGGCGGGGGTGTTGGTGGGAGAGGTGTGGCTGGGCGTCATGGCGCTGGGCCACGCCTTCGAGCGCCTGGATGTCTCCGAGGACCGGCCAGAATAGGTCGTCCCGTTCGCTCCTGGACGTGCGCGTGCTTTGCGGTGGTGGGGCCCCCGGGCGCGGATTATCCGGGCCGTTTCCGGAGAGGAGACGCACATGAAGGTGGGATTCATTGGCCTGGGCAACATGGGGCTGCCCATGGCGGCGAGCCTGGCGGCCGCGGGGCACGAGCTGACGGTGTGGAACCGCACCGAGTCCAAGGCCGCGCCGTTGAAGGAGAAGGGGGCGCGCGTCGCCCGCAGCCCCGCGGAGGCGGCGCGCGGTGCGGAGGTCGTCTTCAGCATGCTGGCGGACGATGCGGCCGTGACATCCGCGGTGTTCGGCCAGGACGGCCTCCTGGCGGGACTGGCGCCGGGCGCGGTGCACGTCTCGTCGAGCACGCTCTCCGTGGCGCTTTCCGAACGGCTGGCGGAGGCGCATGCGAGCGCCGGCCAGCGGTATCTCTCCGCGCCGGTGTTCGGCCGCCCTACCGCCGCGGCGTCGAAGCAGCTGTGGGTGGTTGCCGCCGGTCCGAAGCAGGACGTGGACCGCTGCCGCCCGCTGCTGGAGGTGCTGGGGCGCGGCCTCACCGTGTTGGGTGAAAGTGCCTCGGCAGCCAACGTCGTGAAGTTGTCGGGCAACTTCCTCATCGCGTCGATGATGGAGGCGCTCGCCGAGTCCTTCGCCCTGACGCGCAAGTCCGGCATCGAGCCGAAGGTGTTCCTGGAGGTCTTCCAATCCGTCTTCGCGCGCTCACCCATCTTCGAGGGGTACGCGCAGCTCATCGCCGAGGAGAAGTACAGCCCGGCGGGCTTCAAGATGCGGCTGGGCCTCAAGGACGTGGAGCTCGTCCTGGGCGCCGCGCGCACCGCCGAGGTGCCCATGCCCCTGGCCAGCCTCGTGAAGGACCAGTTCCTGGGAGGCGTCGCGCAGGGCCACGGCGATTTGGACTGGTCCGCGCTGGGGGCGCTCGTCGCCGAACGGGCCGGGCTGAAGCAGGGCGGTTGAGCGCCCGCGCTCCAGGTGCACGCCTGACTGCCGTGCACCTGGAGCTTCAGGAACCGCGAGCAGCGCTTACTGCCGCGCGTTCATCTCAGCCGCGGGGATGGGGAAGCGCTCGTGGGGCGCGATGTTCGGGTCCAGCTCACGGGGGAGTGTGTCGAGCCGCCCGTAGCGCCGCAGGTCAATCCACCGGTGGCCGCCCTCGAACAGGAGCGAGTACCGCTTCTGCTTCAGCAACTCGTCCAGGGCATTGTTCTCATCGATGTCCAGGCGCGGGGGCAGCCGGCCGGAGGTGGTGCGGATGAAGTTGAGGTCGTCCACCGCCGGTCCGAGGTTCCGCTCTCCAATGTTGGCTTCGGCGCGCAGGAGGATGAGCTCCTCGTTGCGGATGATGGGCACGGGCGAGTTGTTCGTGGGGTAGATGCGGAAGCGCCACTCCGTCGACAGCTTCCCGTCCGCCGCGGTCCTGGGCGCGGGCAGGCGCGTGAGCTTCCGGACGACGCGGTCATCCACGGTGCCATTCTCCTGGAACTCCGCGTCAGTGACGGTCGACGGGTGCGCGTAGACGTTGACGCTGATGAGGCCGTTGTCCGTGTCGCCGGAGTTCGTCCCGAAGGAGTGGTAGACGCCCAGGTCCAACGATGCGCTCTGGTTGAGGAAGGACTGGCTCAGGGCGGTGAGCGCCTCGGGGTAGCGTCCCCGGTACACAGCCACTCGCGCGGCGAGCGCGCGGTTGAACTGCTGGAACGTCGTGGGCGTGTTGAAGCCGGCGAAGCCTGGGCTGAGCTGGAAGGGGAAGGACTCACCTGCGTTCCCCAGGTGGGCGTGGCCCTCGTCGAGCAGGGCGGCGATGCGCTCGAACACCGCCTCCTTGCCGACGATGGGGGCCAGTTGGCCAATGGGCAGGTTGACGTCGATGGGGGCCCCTTCGGTGTCCCGCGTGTTGATGACCACGAGGAAGTCCAGGGCTTGCATCGTCTTCGCGAAGCCGCGGATGCCCTCCTTCTCAGCGTCGGGCGTGTTGGGGACCTTGTCCAGGGAGTCCAGCAGCGCGTTGGCGTTGCGGATGTTCAGGTAGGGGTTGGTCCAGTGATTGCCGCCGAACGCCGGGCCGCCAGGGTCCAGGGTAGGGCCCAGGAGTTCGCCGACGGCGCGCGGGTCCGCGGAGTCGAAGACGTACGCCTCGCGCCCGATGATGCCGAGCTGGGCCACGTAGCCGTTGGGAGCGGCGACACCAGCGCGGTGGCCGAGGAGCAATCCCGTGGCGGCGGTGAGCACCGCGGGGCGCGAGGGCCGCTCGCGGAAGTCATCGAGGCTGGGGTTGTTCAGGTCCGGAACGTCCATGCTCCCGCAGCCGCTCAGTCCCAGGACGGTGAAGAGCCCCACGAATGTCTTCTTGGTCAATTGGATGGTCATGGCTCAGAACCCGACGTCGATGGAGGTCCAGAAGCTGCGGCTGGGAGGGAAGGGGGCCACGTCCACATTGCGGGCGACGGCCTGGTTGCCAAAGTTGCTCACCTCGGGATCCAACCCGGAGTAGCCAGTCAAGGTGATGAGGTTGCGTCCGCTCAGGCTGAGCCGGGCGGACTTCACCGCGGGGACCATGGACACCCAGTCCTTGGGCAGTTGGTACATGAAGGTCACCTCACGCAGCTTGAGGAAGCTGGCGTCCTCGATGTACGTGCTCGCGTGCGTACGTTGCCGTACGAGCCGCTCGCGGCCCCCCGTCGTGAAGTCCGGTGACGTCCCGGCGTCGTCGTAGATGTACCGCGTCAGGTTGATGATGTCGCTGCCCTGCTGCCAGTCGAACAGGAAGGACAGGCTGAAGTCCCGGTACTTGAGGTTGTTGGTGAAGGACATGCGGAAGGTGGGCTCGGTGTCACCAATCTTCCGGACAATCGGGCGGCCGTTCTCGTCGACGCCGTCGTTGCCGACAATCTGCGTCGCCGTCGCGTCTTTCTCGATGCGGAAGGCGCCCAAGGCAGTGCCGAACCCACCGGCGAGGAACGCGGGAACAGGCAGGTCCATCACCCGGCTGCGGTTGAGGGCGAATGTCGCGCCGCTGGTCCACTCGAAGCCGCCGCGCACGGGCGTTACCTGGACCATGGCCTCGACGCCACGGTTGCGCAGCGAGCCGCCATTGAAGATCTGCGTGGCAAAGCCACCGGACGGGGCCAGGGCGCGCTGCAGCAGCAGGTCGCTGATGTTTCGCTGGTAGATGGACACTTCCGCGACCACGTCGCCGCCGAACAGGAGGGCGTCCACGCCGGCTTCTACCTCGCGCTGCCGCTCCGGCTTGATGTTCCGGTCACCCGCGATGCCCGTGCCCACCAGGCCGGGGCTGCCGGCGATGTTGCCGGTGGCGCGCAGGCCGTTGAACTTCATGCCGTACAGCGGGAGGTTGCCCGTCTCTCCGTAGGCCGCGCGGACCTTGAACTCGTTCACCTTCGGGTGGAACGAGGGAATCCGGTAGGCGGAGGCCAGCTTCGGGTACAGGAACAGCGCGTTGGGGTTGCCGTTGGCGCTGCTCTGCTCGCCGCGCAGCGCGCCCACCAGCGTCAGGCGCTCGTCCAGCAGGAGGACCTCCTCCTGGACGTAGTAGCCCCGGTCTCTCACCAGCGAGCGGTTCTGCCGCAGGTTGACCACGGTGCCGCTGTCCACGTTCTGCTGGCCGGCGTTCAGGTTCCTGCTGACGATGTAGACGGAATCGATGTTGCGCTCTTCGAACTGGAGACCGCCGGACGTGGTCGCCACGATGCCGCCCGACGCGGGCTTGTAGGTGTGCACCAGGTTCAGGCCAGAGTTCAGGTTGCGCACCTGGCTGGTGCCGAAGAGCGACGAGCCCGGCAGGCCGTCATCGATGGGCTCGAAGTTGAGCTCGGGCGGGAAGAAGAGCGAGTTCTCCTGCTGGAACCGGTCCACGCCCGCGTTGGCCAGCACGCGCAGGTGGTGGGCCTCCGTCTTCCACAGGTGCCACGTCAGGTCTCCGGACCCGATGAAGCGCCACACGTTTTCGTCGTTCTTCACCAGCGCGGCTGTCTGCAATGGGTTGGCGCGGTTGGAGAGGAAGGGGTTTTGCGGGTACACGCCGTCCGAGTTGGCCTCCAGCGGGAGGAACTCCGGCGCGCGCGGCAGCACCATGTAGTTGCTGATGCTCGCGTTGTCATTGTTCGTCAGACCGCGCTGCCCCAGGGAGTGAACCAGGTTGGTGGCGACGTTGACCTCCACCGCGTCACCCAGCTTCTGGCCCAGGTTCAGCCGGAACGACTGCTTCTCGTAGCCGGTGTTCGCGATGATGCCTTCGTCGTTCTTGATCATCGCCGAGGCGAAGTACTTCGTGTTGCCCGTCACGCCGCTGACGCTAGCCAGCGTCTCCGAGGACAGGTCGCGGCGGCCGGCCAGGGTGGCCTCGTGGTCGAACCTTCGCCCCTGCTCGTAGTACTGGACCGCGGCCTCGCCGAAGGTGTCGCGCACCTCCTCCACGCTGTTGAAGCGGCGGGTGCCAAGCTTGTTGGCCAGCGTGTACATGCCCAGGCGCTGGGTCACCTCGAACTGCGGCTCGCTGGAGCGGCCCCGCTTGGTGTTGATGATGACCACGCCGTTGGCGGCCTTGGAGCCGTAGATGGCGGCGGCGGATGCGCCCTTGAGAACCTCGATGCTCTCGATGTCGTTGGGGTTGATGTCCGCGATGCGGTTGACCTGGTTGTCCTGGGTAGGGTTCGCGTTGGCGCCAGCCACGGACTCGGTGATGGCGAACACACCGGAGGCGATGGCCACGTCGCTGACGAGCACGCCGTCGATGACGTAGAGCGGGGTGGAGGAGCCGTTGATGGTGGACACGCCGCGCAGCCGGAGCTGGAGACCGCCACCGGGTGCGCCGCCGTTGCTCTGGATGTTGGCGCCGGCGACCTTGCCCTGGAGCGCCTGGTCCACCGTCTGGGCAGGGGCGCGGTTGATCTCCTCGGAGTTCACCGAGGCCACCGAGTTGGCCAGGTTCTTACGCGCCACCTCACTGGCGCGCCCCACCACCACCATCTCCTCCGCGAAGATGTTCTCCAGCGCGACCTCGACGGTGCGCTGGTTGGCGCCAATCAGCACCTCCCGCTCGCCATAGTCCTGACTGGAGAAGAGCAGCGTCACCGCTCGGGTCGGCACGTTGGGCAGGGTGAAGGTGCCGTCCAGCTCCGTCTCCACGCCCTGGGTGGTGCCCTTGATGATGACACGCACCAGGGGCAGTCCCTCGTTGGTGAGCCGGTCCGCGACCCGGCCCTTCACCGTGCGCCCGCTCACCGGCGCGGGCGCGGGGGCCGTGGGTGCTGGCTGCGGCGCAACCCCTGGCGTGGGTGCCGCCGGTGTCTGTGTTTCGGCTGCCGGTGGCGCGATATTTTCGTCCTGCGCCAGCGTTTCCAACGAGAAGAGTGCAAACACGCACCCCGGAATCAACGCCCTTCTCAGCGTCATTCGGTCCTCACTCGCTGCGGATGGACGGCTCCCCCCAAGGCAGGATGCCGGTGAGGCGAATCGTCACTGGCTCAACGATTGGCCGTCAACGGCATATCCTCACTTTTATTGTTAATCTTTGAATTCATGTTGGCGGGAATGTTTGCCTGCCGCTGGAGCCCGCTGGACTTGCGTCTGTCCTCAGCGAGGCTGCTGCGCGTCTAGGGCCTGCGCTGCAGCCAGGCCCCGGGGCCGCCCGTCAGCCGATCCTGGGGCCGCCGTCCGTTCGGGACGGATTTCTCCGGGCGAGACTGTTGCCTGGGGCACGTCCCTCCTCTAAGAGACTCGATGGGTATGGTGATGAACGAGCGTTACGAGCCGCAGGCGATTGAAGGTAAGTGGCAGACCCGTTGGGACGACGCGGGCATCTTCCGGGCAGGCAGCCGCCCCGGTGCACCCAAGAAGTACGTGCTCGAGATGCTGCCGTACCCCAGCGGGAAGATGCACATGGGGCATGTCCGCAACTACCTGCTCGGGGACGTGTACGCGCGTTACTTCCGGATGAAGGGCTTCGACGTGCTGCATCCCATGGGCTGGGATGCGCTCGGCCTGCCGGCCGAGAACGCGGCCATCAAGGACGGCGTGCACCCGGCGGTGCGCACGGCCGAGAACATCGCGTCCTTCAAGAAGGAAATCAAAAGCCTGGGCTACTGCTACGACTGGGAGCGCGAGGTCAACACCAGCGATCCCGAGTACTACCGCTGGAATCAGTGGTTCTTCATCCAGATGCTGGAGCGTGGGCTCGTCTATCGCCGCTTCAGCAAGGTGAACTGGTGTACCGGCTGCCACACCGTCATCGCCAACGAGCAGGTGAAGGACGGCGTCTGCGAGCGCTGCGACTCCCCCGTGGTGGACAAGGAGATGCCCGAGTGGGCGTTCCGCATCACCCGGTTTTCGCAGGAGTTGCTGGACGCGCTGGACACACTCAAGGAGTGGCCCCACCGCATCACCGCCGCGCAGCGGAACTGGATTGGCCGTTCGGACGGTGCCGAGGCCGACTTCCGCGTGCAGGGGCACGACGCCGCGCTGCGCGTGTTCACCACCCGCATCGACACCATCTTCGGCTGCACCTACGTGGTGCTGGCGCCAGACCACGAACTGGTGGCCCAGGTGACGACGCCGGAGCGCCGCGCGGAGGTGGAAGCCTTCGCCAAGCGCATGGCCGCCCAGTCCAAGACGGAGCGCCTGGGCGAGGGCGCGGAGAAGGAGGGCGTCTTTACGGGCGCCTACGCGGAGAATCCCTTCACCGGCCAGGCGGTCCCCATCTGGATCGCCAACTTCGTGCTGAGCGACTACGGCACCGGCGCGGTGATGAGCGTGCCCGCGCATGACGAGCGCGACTTCGCCTTCGCGCGCAAGTACAGCCTGCCAGTGAAGGTCGTCATCCAGCCCGCGTCCGGTGACAAGCTCCCGCCGGGTGACAAGCTGGAGGCGGCCTATACGGAGTATGGCGTGCTGGAGGACTCGGGCGCCTACACGGGCCAGATGTCCGAGCAGGCGCGCCAGGCCATGGCCGCGGCGCTGGAGAAGGACGGCAAGGGCAAGGCGACGGTGACGTACCGCCAGAAGGACTGGGGTTTCAGCCGCCAGCGCTACTGGGGCACGCCCATCCCCATCGTCTACTGCGAGAAGTGCGACCCGGACCGCAACGGCATCCCGGTGCCGGTGGCGCAGCTGCCCGTGCGCATGCCGGAGATCGACACCCAGGCGGTGCTCACCGGCAAGGGCGAGCCGCCGCTGGCGAAGGTGGCCTCGTGGGTGAACACCCCGTGTCCGAAGTGCGGCGGGCCTGCCCGGCGCGAAGCGGAGACGATGGACACCTTCGTTGACTCCTGCTGGTACTTCGCGCGCTACCTGTCCCCGCACTACGACGCGGCTCCGTTCGACCCGAAGGAGGCCCAGCGCTTCCTGCCCGTGGACATCTACGTGGGTGGTCCCGAGCACGCGGTGATGCACCTGCTCTATTTCCGCTTCTGGACGCGGGTGATGAAGCTGTTGGGGCTGAGCCCCGTGGATGAGCCCGTCAAGCGGCTCATCACCCAGGGCATCGTCAACGGTCCGGATGGCCGGAAGATGTCCAAGCGCTGGGGCAACGTGGTGGCGCCGGCCTCCATCGTCCAGAAGTACGGCGCGGACACTGCGCGGGCCTACGTGCTGTTCGCGGGCCCGCCGGAGCGGGACTTCGACTGGTCCGATGAGCAGGTGGAGGGCGTGTTCCGCTTCCTCAAGCGCGTCTGGGCGCTGGCCGCCACGCACCAGGCGGCGGCCGCGGGTGCCACCCACGACGGGCCCTACGAGGGCAAGGCGCTGGAGATCCTCCGCGCCGCCCACAAGACGCTCAAGCGGGTGGGGGAGGCCATCGAGCGCCTGTCCTTCAACACGGCCATCGCCGGCATCATGGAAGGTCTCAACGCGCTCTACGCTCAGGGGACACCTGAGACGGCCGCGGAGAAGGCCGCCATGGCGGAGGCCGTGCGGTTGCTGGCGGTGGTGCTCACGCCGTTCACGCCGCACATCGCGGACGAAATCGCGGAGGCCTATGGCAGCAAGGACTTCACCGTCGCGCAGTCCTGGCCGGAGTTCGATCCGGCGCTGGTGGTGGACGACGTCATCCCCTACGCCGTGCAGGTGAACGGCAAGCTGCGCGCGGAGATTCGCGTGGCGGCGGACGCGGGGGAGGCGGATGTTCGCGCCGCGGCGGAAGCGGACGAAAAGGTCCAGGCGGCCCTGGCGGGGAAGACGCTGCGCAAGTTCGTCTTCGTCCCCAAGCGCCTCGTGAACTTCGTCGCGACCTGAGTGGGGACCCGGGTGCCGGCCGAGGTCCTCATCATGTGTGGTGCATGTGGGCGGCCCCAACCTGCGGGCCGCCCGCGGTGCATTGCCTGCGAGGCCGTGCTTCCCGAAGCCCCTCTTCCCGGGGGACCGGCAGCGGAGGAGCCGTTCTTCGTCGCGGACCTGGGCGGAGGGCGCATGCTTTCCGGCCAGGGGACGCGGCTCTTCTATCAACCGCACCCGTCGGTCATGGTGCCTCCCGTGGAGTTGGACTCGCTGCGGGAGGCGCGGCTGGAGTCGCGCTACTTCCGGGAGGCGCTGGCGTTGACCGTCTTCGCCTTGCTGGGCCTGTGGGCGCAGCCCGTCGCGCTGAAGGTGCTGGGGCTGGGCATGGCGGCGCTGGGCGGCCTGCTGGCGTTGACGTGCCGTTCACACGGGCTCGTCCTGGTGCCTCGGCAGGGGGCGCAGGTGCGCTGGCCCCTGGGGTTGGCGCGGCGGGGCTCTCCTCGGGACACGCGGCTGTTGGCGGCGTGGATGTCGCTGGCGGAGGCCCTGCGGGTGCGCGGCGTGGCTGTCGACGGCGAGTCGTCACCGCCGCCGCCTCCGCCGACACAAGACGGTGGCCCTCTGTCTTGACGGGCCGATCGGGCCGGGTAGGGTGCCGCGCATGTCGCGACCCTGCGCTGTCGGACCCCGGCGTCTTCGCATTGGCGTGGTGGTGGGAATGTGGGTAGCCGCGGGCTGTGGCTACCGCCTGGCGCCTCGCGGAGACGGTCTCCCGGCTGGCGTGACGTCCCTCTGCGCGCCTGTCTTCGTCAACGCCACGCCCGAGCCCACGCTGGAAACGGTCTTCACGCGCTTCCTACGGCAGGAGCTGATCCGCGTGGGCCGGCTGGGCAGCGCGGAGTCCTGCGACGGGCGCATGGAGGGCACGGTGCTGTCGGTGGCGAACACGCCCACGACCGTCGTTGGCAAGAGCACCAGCCCGGGCTTCTTCTTCCGCGTCTCCGCTCGGGCGCAACTCCGCGTGGTGAAGGACGGACAGGTCCTCAAGCAGACGGAGGTCTTCGGTTCGGAGGACTATGTGCTGGGAAGCGGAGACATCCTGGAGGCGGAGGCGAACCGGCAGGTCGCGCTCGAGCGCCTCGCGGAGGTCTTGATGCGGGATGGGTACGACCGGCTCGCGGGCGCCTGGTGAGGAGGCAAGAGCCTCCTCCCGGCAGCCTGCACGAATGAAGCAGGGCCACGCGAGGTGGCCCCGAGGCTTCGACTAGGCCTGCGCGCGGGCGGCCTTGGTGGCGGCCTTCGCGAGACGCGAGATGCGGCGGGAAGCGGTGCGCTTGTGCAGCACGCCCTTGGTGGCGGCCTTGCTCAGCGCCTTGGCGGCCGACTTGATGGCGTCCGTCATCTTCGCCCCATCCTTGCTGCCGAGCGCCTCGCGGGCGGACTTGACGGCGGTCTTCACCTCACCGCGCACGGTGACGTTGCGCGCGCGGCGCTTCAGGGACTGACGGTGACGCTTCTCTGCGGACTTGGTGTTGGCCAAGAGAAATCTCCAGCGGTAATGGCAGGCTAAAAGAGGGGCCGTCCTTACTGCGACGCCTCGCAGGCGTCAAGGCGGGTGTGGGCCTCCAGCCGGGATTTCCAGGCTCTGGACGCCCCGCCGAGGGCACCTGCGAGGAAAATCACTCTACCGAAGTCGTATATTCCCACACCAGCCCCGCGGGATCTTGAAAGGTGAGCCGGCCGGCCTGGTGCTGGATCAGCCGACTCCCCGGAATCTCCGCGAGGATGCCGGGGAGCCGCTCCACCGCCGCAAGGGAGGGGGCCGTCAGGCTCAGCCGCAGGCCCGTCGTGGGCGTCCCGGTCGCTTCGAAGGCGATCAGAATGCCCCCGTCCTCATAGAGGGCCTGATACGCCGCCGGAGCCCGTCGGGTGATCCACCCCAGCCGCGGAGCCAGGGCGTCCCAGAAGGCGCGCTGCGCGGGAAGATCCGCCACGCCCAGCCTCAGCGTGGTGACGGGCGCGCGAGGAACCCACGTCGGAGACGGCAGGGCCTTTTCTCGCGCCTTGGCCTCCTGCCAGTGGCGCTCCATGTGCTCCAGGGTGGCATCCCCCAGGGCGACACCCTCGGCGCGGAGGGCGGACTCGATGTGCTGGAAGCGGGCGGTGAAGCGGCGGATGGCCATCCGCAGCGCGTCCTCGGCGGGGGCTCCGACGAAGCGCGCGAGGTTGGCGAGCGAGAACAGCACGTCCCCCAGTTCGTGCTCGATGGCATCCCGATCATTCGCGGCGATGGCCTCGTCCAGCTCCCCCAGCTCCTCCGTCAGCTTGGCGCGCACGCTGGCGACGTCCGGCCAGTCAAAGCCGATGCGGCTGGCCTTCTCCGTGAGCCGCTCGGCGCGCATCAGCGCCGGGGCGGCGACGGGGACACCGTCCAGCACCGAGCCTTCCCGGCCCGTCTTGCGCTTCTTCTCCGCGGCCTTCAGCTTGGCCCAGTTGTCCAGGACCTGCTCGGCGCCTTCCATGCGCTGGCCGTCGCCGAAGACGTGGGGGTGCCGGCTGACCAGCTTGTCACCAATGGCCTTCGCCACGTCGGCCAGGGAGAACTCCCCAAGCTCCGAGGCGAGCTGGGCGTGGAAGACAATCTGGAAAAGAAGGTCTCCCAGTTCTTCGCAGAAGGTCCGCCAGGAGCCGCCGTAGGCGACCCGGTCCATCTCCTCCAGGACCTCGAAGGCCTCTTCCAGGAGGTAGGGCCGCAGCGAGCGCAGGTCCTGTTCGCGATCCCACGGGCAGCCGCCTTCAGCGCGCAGCTTCCGCATGATGTCGACCAGTCGCTCCAGCTCCGCCCCGGGGTTCAGCGTCGTGTCCGCCATGCACGTTCCTGTAGCACGCACGGGTCTGGTGCTGTCCGGCAAACGCGGCAGGTGGGCAGCCGGACTGGCGTTCGTTTTCGCGGTTGGCCCTGGGTCGCCTACAATCCACTCTCTGGATGATCCGCCTGCCGCTTCTTGCCCTCCTTCTCAGTGGCTTCACGCTTCTGGTGCCCGTCGTGGCGTCCGCGCAGCTGGAAGCCCCCACGCGCCTTCCCGAGGTGGATCCAGGCCCCATGGAGCCCGACCTCCGGGATGAGTCCATGGATCCGGTGGATGACGCCGCCTACGCGGAGGACGTGCCGGAAGAAGACGTCCCCGCCGCGGAGGATGCCTCCTCCGAGGACGCCGACGAAGCGCCCGGGGCGCCCGCGCGCAATGTCAGGGCCTCCGAATCTGCCCCCGCCAACGGCCGGACTCCCGCGGCGGCCAGTCCTCCGCCGGTCGAGGAACCCACGGTCATCACCCCCAGGCCGGTGACACTGAGTCCGGTGCTGGCGCCGCGGGTGACGGATGCGGACCTGGAGGCCATCTGGAACCGGTGGCGGCAGGCCCGCGCGACGAATGATCGGGACGCCGCCGCGGCGTCCCTCAAGGAACTGCGGACGTTGCGCGTCGAGCTGGCCGCCACGGACCTGGAGCCCCTGAGCGTGGGCTTCCTGCGCGAAGCGGCCGTGCGTCGCCGCGCGGGGGACATGGCCGGCGCGGTGCGGCTGGCGGAGGTGGCGGTCGAGCTGTCGCCGGGGCTGCCCTATGCGCGCTTCGAACTCGCGGAGCTCTACGCATTGGAGAAGCCGGGCGACGTATCCCGCACGTTGGGGCAGGTGCGGCAGGCACTGGCGACCCTGGTGCAGGATGCCCGCTATCGTCGGCCCGCGTTGGCGGACCTGGGCGCCCTGGTGCTGCTGGCCTGGGGGGCCACGGCGGTGCTGCTGATGGGCTTGTTCTTCCTGCGGAAGCTCCGTTACGCGCTGCATGACTTCCACCATCTGCTGCCGCGAGTCGTCTCCCGGTGGCAGTCCCTGGTCCTGGGGCTGCTGCTCTTGAGCCTGCCGTGGGTGCTGGGGCTGGGCGTGCTGCCCGCGCTGCTGGTGATGCTGGCCACCGTGTCCCTCTATCTCTCGCGCAAGGAGCGGGTCGTGGCGGCGGTGCTGGTGGCGGGCGTGGGGCTCTTGCCGCTGGCGGCGGGGCAGCTCGCGCGTGTCACCGCGTTCGCGGGCACGCCGGCCGAGGACGTGTACCTCCTGGAGCGGGGCGGCCTGTCCGCCGAGGAGGCGCGGGCGCGCGTGCTGGCGCGGATGGAGTCCCGCTCGGCGACGTTCGCGGAGGTCCTGTCGCTGGCGTACTTCGAATCCCGGCGCGGCTTGCTGGAAGAGGCGAGGACGCACTTCAAGGCCGCTTCGGCGCTGAAGAGTTCGGATGCGCGCCTGCTCACGCGCTTCGGCAACACCCTGGTCGCGCTGGGAGACGCGGAGGGGGCGGCGCTGCTCTACGTGCAGGCCTCGCAGTCGGCGCCGGACCTGGCGGCTCCGCACTACAACCTGGCGCAGGTAGTCCGCCGCAGGGCGAAGACGCTGCCGGACTCGGAGGTCGGCAAGGAATTGGATCGCGCCGCCACGGCCATGGCCTCGGCGCAGGCGCTGGATGGAACGCTGCTGGTCCGGGACCCGCCGCCGGAGGACCGGCTGCTCCTCAACCTGCTGCTGCTGGCCCCGCGGCTGGGGGAGTCCGACTGGCTTCCGCTCGCGGATGGCACGGGGGCGGGGCGCCAGGTGGAGACGCAGGTGTCGCGCTGGCTGCTCCCGGGGCTTCCTCCCGGGCCCATGGCCTCCGCGGGGGCCGCGGCGCTGGCGGTGCTGCTGGCCCTGTGGGGCTTCTCGGGGGACCGCTTGAAGGCGGCCAAGGTGTGTGAGCGCTGTGGCCGCGCGGTGTGCGTGCGCTGCGACCCGGAGCTGGGCATCGGCAGCAAGCAATGTGGCCAGTGCGTCAACGTCTTCTCCCGCCGGGGGCTGGTGCCGCAGCAACTGAGGGCGCGCAAGCAGCTCCAGGTGGACCGGCATCAGGCCTGGACGGGCCGCGTGGCGTACGCCCTGGGCGCGGTGCTATCCGGCGCGGGGCACGTGGCCTCGGGTGTGCCGGTCCGCGGCGCGCTGTATGCGTTCGGTTTCCTCTTCGCGCTGGCCGCGGTGCTCCTGCACCAGGGACTGGTGCGAGGGCCCTACGGTGAAGCCCCCCTCTACCTCAAGCTCGCGCCTGCGGCGTTGCTGCTGCTGGGGGTCCACCTGCTGTCGTTGCGCGGTCTGCGCCGTCTGCGGCGGGGGGAGTGAACGGCGATGTCCCTGCAAGGCACCCTGAAGGACTTTGGTATTGGCGACATCCTGCAGCTCATCGGGCAGCAGCAGAAGACGGGCACGCTCCACGTCCGCGCCAAGGACCAGGAAGTGCGCATCGGCTTCAACGATGGCCACATCATCAAGGCGGAGAGCGTCACCCGGAAGCGCAAGGAGCTCATCGGCGCCATGCTGGTGCGCTCGGAGCTCATCACCGAGACGCAGCTCGAGGCGGCCCTGGAGACGCAGCGCCGCACCCTCAAGCGGCTGGGGGACGTGCTCGTCTCCAGCCAGGCCCTCACCGCCGAGCGCTTCCAGGCGATGATGCAGCTTCAGGCCACGGAGACCCTCTACCGTCTCTTCACCTGGAAGTCGGGTACCTACGAATTCATCCAGGAGCCAGTGGAGCCGGACGCGGAAGCCATCCATCCGTTGCGCGCCGAGACGGTGCTCATGGAGGGCTTCCGGATGGTGGATGAGTGGCCGGTCATCCGGCAGAAAATCCACCGCGACGACCTGGTCTTCGAGCGCATCAAGGCCCTGCCTCAGCCGCGCGGAGAAGAGGGTGGGGAGCTGGGCGCCATCGGTCCTTCGGAGCGGCGCATCTACGATGAGCTTTCGCCCGGGAGGGATTTGCGCAAGCTGGTGGACATCTCCTGCCTGGGCGAGTTCGAGACCTGCAAGGCGCTCTACAACCTGGTGAAGGGCGAGTACGTCCGGCCGATACTCCCCGAGGGCGCCCCGGCCCCCGCTCCTGGGGACCAGCGCCTGCTTGCTCGCGTGGCGGGGCCGCTGGGGCGGCTCGTCGCCACCGTGGCGGTGCTGGCGGCGGTGGTGCTGGTGGTTCCCCGGGCCGTGCGCCCGGACCCCGAAGCGGGCGTTGCCGCGGTATTTGCGGACTCAGCGGCCCAACGTCATGTTTCCCAGGCCCAGCGCGTCCGCATCGAGGCCGCGCTCGAGGTGTTTCGCCTGGAACGCGGTGAACTGCCCGAACGTCTGGATTCTTTGGTGCAGGCTGGACTGTTGAAACCGGGCGAACTGAAATACCCGTGGCGGGAAGAGTACTATTACCGGCGGTTGGCCGCTCGGCAGTTCATTCTCCTGCCACCCTTGCGCTAGTCCTGACACAAAGTCGTCTTTCGCGGCCCTGGGGGCGGCGTTACGTTGGTGTCAGCCGTAGCGACATAGACCGAGGAAGAATCCGCATTGCGAAATCCCGCCACGTTGGAAGCGCCCGAAGTGCTTACCGCCTCCGCCAAGGTGGACGTTCGTGACAACGCGACCGCCCTGGCCCTCTGCGGCAACCAGAACGAAAACCTCAAGTTGATGGAGCGGCGCCTCGGAGTCCGGGTGGGACAACGCGGCACCGAGTTCCATCTCTCCGGCCCGTCCGACGCCGTCGCCTTCTCCGTCCGCCTCCTGGAGAACCTGGAGGAGATGATCCGCGCCGGCCGTCCCGTCTACCGGGAGGACGTGGAGCAGGGCATCAAGGTGCTCGGCCGCGGCGCGGAGTCCTTGCAGGAGGTCATGCTGGGCCCGGTGCTCAAGAGCTCCGGCAACCGGCAGATCTCCCCCAAGAGCATCAACCAGAAGCGCTACGTGGACGCGATCCGCTCCCACGACATCGTCTTCGGCATCGGCCCCGCGGGCACGGGCAAGACGTACCTCGCCATGGCCATGGCGGTCGCCTTCCTCCAGGAGCGCAAGGTCAAGCGCATCATCCTGGCGCGCCCCGCGGTGGAGGCGGGTGAGAAGCTGGGCTTCCTGCCAGGAGACCTGCAGGAGAAGGTGAATCCCTACCTGCGGCCGCTCTACGACGCGCTGCACGACATGATGGCGGCCGAGCGCGCCGCGCAACTGCTGGAGCAGGGCGTGGTGGAAGTGGCCCCGCTGGCCTTCATGCGTGGCCGCACGCTCAACGACGCGTTCGTCATCCTGGACGAAGCCCAGAACACGACGGTGGAACAGATGAAGATGTTCCTCACGCGCCTGGGCTACAACAGCAAGGCCGTCATCACCGGTGACGTGACGCAGGTGGACCTGCCCACGGGGAAGATGTCCGGGTTGAACCATGCGCGCGCGGTGCTGAAGAACATCGACGGCATCCACTTCGCGGAGTTCTCGGAGGTGGACGTCGTTCGCCACCCCCTGGTCCAGGAAGTCATCCGCGCCTACGACCGGGCGGACGTCGCCCAGCGCGAAGCCCAGGCGGCCCGGGAAGCAGCAACCGCTGCCGCCCAGGCGTCCATCGCGGCGCCGGCCACCGCCACCGAGCCCGTTGCCGTCGAGTAACGGTGCCAATACCTACTTGCGCCCACCCGCGCGTACCCTGCCGGGCGGGCGTACTCCATCCCACCCTTGCGAATATTCCCAGGCGTTGCGTCCTTGAAGGATCCGCGACGCCTTATCTAGGGTGAGGACCCCCATGGCCGAACCGGAAACGCAGCCCCCTGGGCGCAGTCCACTGGACGCGCTCGCCGAACGCCTCGGATTGGACAACGGCGTCTGGGGGCGCCGCGCCATCCAGGTCCTTCTCCTGCTCGCCGTCTCCATAGGCGCGGGCTTCGTCATCTCACCGGGTCTCTACAGCCAGCAGATTCCGGCGCTGGCGGAGGAGAACCTCGGCAAGCCGTTCCGAGCCAGCTCGCCCGCTGGCTTCAAGGCCGCGCGGGACTACGAGATCGTCCACCGCGCCATGACGCAGCAGCGGCGCCAGGACGCGCGCGCGGCCGTCAAACCGGTGTACGACCTGAACCCCGCCGTCCTGGGGCAGCTGCGGTCGACGGTGAGCTCCGCCTTCGCGTCCATGCGGCTGCATCTGGACGAGCTCGCGGAGGCGCAGTCCGACTCGGAACCCGAGGAGCGCGAAACGCCCCGCCGGCGCAAGCCCGCCGCGTCCCCGGAGATGCTGGAGCTGGAGCGCAGCACCCGCGAGAAGATGCGGGCGGAGCTCCAGGAGCGCTTCTTCGGCAAGCGCGACGCCGTGCTGGAGGCCGAGGACTTCCAGGCGCTCTATGCCACCCGCTTCTCGCAGGAGGCAGAGACGGCCACGCTGCTGGTGCTGGAGCGGGCGTATCGCTCCGAGCGCGGCGCGGTCCATGTGGCGGGCTCTCGGGAGGAGCTGGCGCGGGAGGCGCATCAGGGCCTCACCGTTCGCGACGTGGTGAACAAGGCCGAGGAGTCCCTGTCGGGGGGCTCCACCCAGGTGGTGGACGTCCCCGAGGCGCACCAGGAGATGGAGCGCTTCGCCTCGGTGCCCGGCAACCTGATGCCGGACGCGCCAGGCGTTCAGCGCCGCGCCATCCTCCGGCTGGCCCAGCGGCTGGTTCGGCCGAACCTCACCATCAACATCGCGGAGTCGGACGCGCGCCGGAACCAGGCGGCCCAGGCGGTGAAGGACGCCGTCATCTCCATCAAGAAGGGCCAGCGCGTCATTGGCGACGGTGAGCTGGTCAATGAGTCGCACCTGGTCATCCTGCGCGGCATGCGCGCGGAGACGGACCGGCTGGACCTGGTCCAGCTCCAGGTGGGCGGCACGGGCCTGGTGGGCCTTCTCATCGTCTCGACGTACTTCTTCTGCCGCGCCGCGTTCCGGCGCTTCCGTCCCACGCGCAAGGACGGCGTACTGCTGGGACTGCTGCTGCTGGGCCTGTTGGGCCTGCTGCAAATCTGGGTGTCCATCGCGGACGCGGTGCAGGACCGCTACACCGCGCTGCCCATCGAGGCCTTCTATTACGCCTTCCCGGTGGCGGCCGGCGCCATGCTGGTTCGCTTCATCCTCACGCAGGAGCTGGCGCTCTTCTTCGCGCTCGTCTTCGCCTGTCTCACCGGGGTGATGCTGGGCAACTCGCTGGCCTTCGGCGTCTTCACGCTGGTGGGTTCGCTGGTGGCGGCCGACCGCATCGTGAAGGCGAAGGACCGCGTGGGCATCTTCCGCGCGGGTCTGGTGACGGGCGCGGTGAACCTGGTGGCGGTGCTCTTCCTCTTCCTCGTGGAAGGCAAGGGCCTGTCGGCCGACACCCTCATCACCGCGGTGAGCGCCTTCGCGGGCTCCTCGCTGGCGGTGCCGGTGATGGTGATGGCGCTCACGCCGCTCATCGAGGCCACCTTCGGCTACGCGTCGGACATCAAGCTGCTGGAGCTGGCCAACCTGAACCACCCGGCGCTCAAGGAACTCATCGTCCAAGCGCCCGGCACGTACCACCACTCCATCATCATCGGCTCGCTGGTGGAGAACGCGGCGGAGACGATTGGGGCCAACCCGCTGCTGGCGCGCTCGTGTGCGTACTACCACGACATCGGCAAGGGCCGGAATCCGCTCTACTTCGGGGAGAACCAGAAGGGTGAGAACCGCCATGACGCGCTCGCGCCGGCGATGAGCGCGGTCATCATCAAGCGCCACGTGACGGAGGGCCTGGAGATGGCCCGTCAGTACCGGCTGCCCAAGCTGGTGGCGGATGCGATTCCGCAGCACCACGGCACGCGCACGGTGGGGTACTTCTACCACAAGGCCTTGAAGGAGCAGGAGGGCAAGGAAGGTGCTCCGCCCATCGACGAGAGCATCTACCGCTACCCGGGGCCGAAGCCGCAGTTCCGCGAGGCGGCGCTGGTGATGATCGCCGACGCGGTGGAGGCCTCCACTCGCTCCATGGCGGACCCCACCACGCCCAAGCTCCTCGCGCAGGTGCAGAAGATCATCAACCTCATCTTCTCCGAGGGTCAGCTCGACGAGTGTGACCTGACGCTGAAGGACCTCAACCTCATCTCGCAGTCCTTCCTGCACACGCTCGAGGGCATCTACCACACGCGTCCGGCCTACCCGGCGGGCGCCGTGGGTGGGGGCAAGGCGCCGCCGTTGGTGGTGGCGGGCGCGGTGCATCGGCCTGCGGAAGGCAAGGACGGCAAGGACAAGGCGCGGACCGCGGGGGGCGCATGAGCGCAGCACGAAGGGGCAATGGCGTGAGATTGCGCAAGGGGAAGCTGATTCCCCGTGACGACGGCAAGCGCATCGAGGAGTTCGTGGGCGCGGCCACCACCAGCACGGACTCCGCGTCCGTCGCGCGGATGCTGGCGCCCCCCGGGTGGTCCGAGCCCGCGCAGCGCCCCGAATTCGACGAGGTCGTCATCGTCCTCACGGGCGAGCTGACCATCGTGGTGGAGGGGCGTCGCGAGCGCATCTCCGCGGGCGAGGTCGGACTGGTGCCGCGCGGCAAGCGCGTGGTGTACCGCAACGACGGCCAGGGGGCGTGTGACTACTGGTCGGTGTGTGCGCCCGCGTTCCGCCCGGAGCTGGCGCACATGGAGACGCCCAAGCCCCGCGTGCAGGAGAACCACGTCACCATCCAGGTGGCGCATGGCCAGGGCCGGGACTTCGCGCGCCTGCTGACCACCTGGGCCAGGGCGTACCTGGTGCAACTCGAGCTGTCCGGCGTGGAGCTGTCCCTGTCCCTGGTGGACGACCGGGCCATCCGCCGGCTCAACCGCACCTGGCGCCAGAAGGACAAGGCGACGGACGTGCTGAGCTTCCCCGCGGGCGACCTGCCCAAGGGCACGCCTGGACCGCGCCCGCTGGGGGACGTGGTCATCTCCCTGGACACGGCGAAGCGGCAGGCCAAGGAGTACGGCCGCACGCTGGAGGCGGAGATGGCGCGCTACCTGGCGCATGGCCTGCTCCACCTGCTGGGGCACGACCACGAGCGGCCCCGGGACGCCAAGCGCATGGCGGCCCTGGAGGAACAGCTCCTGGGCGAGCGGGGCATGGTGGCGGACTCGCTCCAGGTGGATGCCAAGGCCCGCCGCGCTCGCAGCCTCATGTAGGCCCTCCGCCGGCTCCCCGCTGGACAATCCAGTATCCATCCCGTTGAGCCGGGCGGCGTGCGTGATAGGTAGGCGGCCTCCCGCGTGTTGGACCAAGCCATGCTCCGCCCATCACTCATCGCCTCCTGCCTGCTCGGCCTGCTGCTCCTGGCGGCGCCCGCGCGCGCGGCCTCCATGCCGCCGTGGGGCACGGGAGAAAGCCAGGGCGAGGACCTGGCCATCCTCCTGGTGACGTTCAGTCCCGGGGATGACGTGCCGTCCTGGTGGGGCCACGGCTCGCTGGTGGTGGAGGACCGGCGGCGGCAGATGTCGCGCCTCTACAACTACGGCATGTTCTCCTTCGACGAGGCCATGCTCGCGCGCTTCGCCATGGGCCGGCTGGAGTTCTGGGTGGGCCAGTCGTCGGTGGCCGGCACCTTCCGCTACTACCAGGCCGAGGACCGCGACGTCCGCGTGCAGGAGCTCAACCTCACGCCCGAGCAACGCGTCATCGTGGCGAAGCGGCTGGCGGAGAACGTGCTGCCGGAGAACCGCGAGTACCTGTACCACCACTACAACGACAACTGCGTCACGCGGCTGCGGGACATGATTGACGTGGCCACGGGCGGCCAGCTCCGCGAGGCGGACCGGGCACCGGGGCGGATGACGCTGCGCGAGCACACCCGTCGCTACACCGCGGTGAACGCGCCCATGAGCGTGCTGCTCGACTTCATGATGAACGACGAGATCGACCGTCCCATCACGAAGTGGGAGGAGGCCTTCCTTCCGGATGAGCTGGAGGCTCAGGTCGCGGCGCTCCAGGTGAAGGGCGCGGACGGGCAAACGGCGTCGCTCGCGGCGAAGAGCTGGAACTACTACGAGTCCTCCACGCGTCGGCGTCCGCCGGCGGAGCCTCCCCCGTGGGGCCCGTGGATTCTCGCGTTGGGCCTGGCCCTGGGAGGCCTGGCGGTCGGGCTGGCGGTGTGGGAGCGCCAGCGGGGCAGCCGCGTGGCCCGCCTGCTGCTCGGGCTGGAGAACGCCGTGGTGGGGCTGGCGCTCGGGTTGCCGGGCACCGCGCTGTTCATCATGGGGTGGGTGACGGACCACACGGTGACGTACCGCAACGAGAATCTCTTCCTGGCCAACCCGCTGACGCTGCTGGCGCTGCCCTTCGGCGTGGCGCTGACATGGGGCAGCCAGAAGGCCCGCACGCGCCTGTTCAAGGTGTGGACGCTGCTCGCCGCGCTGGGCGTGCTGGGCGTGGTGCTCAAGGTGTTGCCGCCCTTCGACCAGGACAACTGGCGGCTCATCGCGCTCATCCTGCCCATCTCCCTGGGCATGGCGGGCGCATTCGGTCTGGATCGAGTACTGGCGCGCCTCCCCAGGGCGAACCGCGCGTCAGCCGGACGGCGGGATGCCGTCGCATCGCTGAAGACTCCCTAGAGGATACGGAAAGAAGCCATGGCGAACGATTCGATGGAGAAGATCAACGGCCTCAGGGAGCGTGTGTTGGCGCTCCGGGGGCATCTTTGACCTCGACCGCAAGCGGTCCCGCATCGCGCTGATTGAACGCGACTCCACGCTGCCCACCTTCTGGGACGACAACACCAAGGCGCAGGCGCTCTTGAAGGAGAAGTCCACGCTGGAGGCCAGCGTCGGCGCCTACGACAAGGTGATGCGCGGCCTGGATGACGCGCAGGTGCTCTTCGAGCTGGCCGCCGAGGCCAACGACGAGGCCACCACCCAGGAGGCGGAAGGCTCCCTCACGGGGCTGGAGGGCGACGTCGCCAAGCTGGAGCTGGCGCGCATGCTGTCCGGCGAGCAGGACCGCAGCAGCTGCTTCATGGACATCAACGCCGGCGCCGGTGGCACGGACTCCATGGACTGGGCGGCCATGCTCCTGCGCATGTACACCCGCTACTGCGAGAACAAGGGCTGGAAGGTCGAAATCAACGACGAGGTGCCGGGGGAAGAGGCGGGCTTCAAGAACGTCTCCCTGCGCATCGAAGGTGACTTCGCCTACGGCTACCTGAAGGCGGAAGTGGGCGTGCACCGGCTGGTGCGGATTTCGCCCTTCGACGCCAACGCGCGCCGGCAGACGGCCTTCGCGTCCGTGGACGTCTATCCGGAGGTGGATGACACCATCCAGATCGACATCCCGGAGAAGGACATCGACTTGAAGTTCATCCGCGGCGGCGGCGCGGGCGGCCAGAAGGTGAACAAGACGTCGTCCACCGCGCAGCTGCGCCACCTGCCCACCGGCATCATCATCACCTGCCAGACGGAGCGCTCGCAGTCGGCCAACAAGGACATGGCCTTCAAGATTCTGCGGGGTCGCCTGTACGAACTGGAGATGAAGAAGCGCGAGGCCGCGCGCGACGCCGCCGAGGCGCAGAAGAAGGACATCTCCTTCGGCTCGCAGATCCGCTCCTACGTCATGGCGCCGTACCGCATGGTCAAGGACCTGCGCACCGGCATCGAGACGGGCAACGTGGACGCCGTGCTGGATGGGGACCTGGAGGAGTTCGTCACCGCCCAGTTGCTGGGCGTGAAGAACCCCAACCGCAGCGCGGGCGCGGACTAGGCGCCGCGCCTCACCGTTTCCTCGCCTTCGCCCGGAACCTTTTCCGCGGCCCTGCTGTCGGAGGGCCGCGGGGCAGGGGACCAAGGTAGGCTGAGGGACGGTGGCACCTCCTGCGGAGGGGCTGTCGCGGGAGGACACGCGTGTCATCGGGCGGCGTGCTCGAAATCGGACAGGAAGAGGCCGCCGCGGACGCGTCCGAGTCGCGCCGGAAGGACGCGGCGCTGCTGGCCCGGCTGCGCCGGGGTGAGCCGGACGCCTTCGAGCTGCTGGTGCGCACCCACCAGGACCGGCTCTACGATTTCTGCGTCCGCATGGTGGGAGATCGTGAGGAAGCTCACGACCTGGTGCAGGAAATCTTCGTCAGCGTGCACCAGAACGTCCGCCGCTTCCGCGAGGACTCGAAGCTGTCCACCTGGCTGTTCCGCATCACCCGCAACCACTGCATCAACCGGCTCAAGTACCTGAAGCGCCGGGGCCGGGGCCGCTCCGAAGTGTTCGACGAGGCCGCGGCCCTGCTCTCCGAAGGCGGGGGCACCGCGCCCGGCCCGGATGCGGCCCTGGAATCCGCGCGTGAGCGCGCCCGGGTGCAGTGGGCCATCTCCCAACTGGAGCCGGACGCGCGCATGCTGGTGGCGCTGCGCGACATCGAAGGCCTCAGCTACGACGAAATCATCGACATCACCGAGCTACCGGAGGGCACGGTGAAGAGCCGGCTCCACCGGGCCCGGGAAAAGCTGGCGGACCTCCTGGGGCGGCTTGAGCCATGAACGGCATTCATCGCAGACTGCGGGACGTGGAACCGCGGATGAACCATCGCGAGGCGAGGGCCCTGTTCCTCGCGCTCGCCGACGACGAGCTTCCCGCCCCCAAGGCGCAGGAGGTTCGCACCCACCTGGACGGCTGCGACGACTGCCGCCAGGGCTGGCAGCGCTATTCCAGCACGGTGCAGCGGCTCCAGCGCGTGGAGCGTGAGAAGGCCCCACCCGCGCTCGCCTCCCTGGTGATGAACCGGGTGCGCCGCAAGCGCCGCTTCGGTCTGCGGGGCCTGCACACCCTGCACATGAACCACCGGCTCCCGGTGGAGGTCCTCATCCCGCTGCTGCTGGCGGCCGCCGTGGCCGCCTTCCTGGTGATGGTCGCTCCCTGAGCGGCCATCCGCTGTGTTGCGTTGCTTCCCGGGGGAGGCTTGGCTACGGTGCCGCGCCTTTGGGAAAGCGCGTCATGGCCGAGACCGAAAACAAGAGCGAGAAGAGTGCGGGCGAGGGCGACCTCGGGACGAAGGAACAGGAAATCTACGACCAGCGGCTGGAGAAGGCCGCGAAGTGGCGCGAGGCCGGCTTCAATCCGTACGGCAACGGCTACCGTCCCCAGCACCAGGCCGCCGAAATCCACGAGAAGCACGCCGCTCAGTCCGCCGAGGAAATCGAGCAGGCTGCGCCTCCGCCCTATGACGTCGCCGGCCGCATCGTGGCCATGCGCTCCTTCGGCAAGGCCGCCTTCATCAAGCTGCGCGACCGCTCGGGCGAAATCCAGGTCCACATGAAGAAGGACGCCTTGGGGGACTCCTATGAGACCTTCAAGCTCTGTGACTTGGGCGACTTCCTGGCCGCCACCGGTCCGGTGTTCCGTTCGAAGACGGGTGAGCTCACGCTCTCCGCCACGAAGTTCACCCCCCTCACCAAGTCCCTGCGCCCCCTGCCGGAGAAGTGGCACGGCCTGACGGACGTGGAGGTTCGCTACCGTCAGCGGTACCTGGACCTCGTGTCCAACCCGGACGTGAAGCAGACCTTCCTCCGGCGCAACAAGCTCATCCGCTTCATCCGCAACTTCCTCGACACGCGTGACTTCGTCGAGGTCGAGACGCCGATGATGCACCCGCTCGTGTCCGGCGCGGCGGCGCGGCCCTTCACCACGCACCACAACGCGCTCGACATCGACCTGTACATGCGCATCGCCCCGGAGCTGTATCTCAAGCGCCTGGTGGTGGGCGGCCTGGAGCGCGTCTACGAGGTCAACCGCAACTTCCGCAACGAAGGCATCAGCACCCGGCACAACCCCGAGTTCACGATGCTGGAGTTCTATCAGGCGTACGCCACGTACGAGGACCTGATGGACCTCTCCGAGGAGATGATTTCGGAGGCCGCCAAGGCTGTCACCGGCGACACGAAGGTGAAGTACGGCGACCACGTGCTCGACTTCGGCAAGGGCTGGAAGCGCATCTCCATGACGGAGGCCATCCGCGAGGTGGTGAGCGGCCTGTCCGACAAGGACATGGCGGACGCGGACCGGCTGCGCCACGAGCTGCTCAAGACGAGCCACTCGGAGGCCGAGCGGCGGGCCATCGACACCATGAATCACGGTGAGCTGGTGGGCGCGCTCTTCGAGCACCACGTCGAGCACACGCTCATCCATCCCACCTTCATCACCCATTTCCCCACCGCCGTCTCGCCGCTGGCCCGGCGCAATGACCAGAACCCGGACGTGACGGACCGCTTCGAGCTGTACGTGGCGGGCCGCGAAATCGCGAACGCCTTCTCCGAGCTGAACGACCCGCTGGACCAGAAGGGCCGCTTCCAGGCTCAGCTGGACGCGAAGCAGCGGGGCCAGCAGGAGACCATGGACTACGACGAGGACTACATCCGGGCCCTCGAGCACGGCATGCCGCCCACCGCCGGTGAAGGCATCGGGATTGATCGGCTCGCCATGCTGTTCACGGATTCGCAGAGCATCCGGGACGTCATCCTGTTTCCCCTCCTCAAGCCACTGGCGAAGTAGCCAGGAGGCCGCGTGCACTCCGCCGAACGGCAGACCGTCCATCGCTGGACCTTCATCTGGATTGGGGCGCTGGTCGCCCTGGTGGGCTTCAGCCTGCTCGGGGTGGCGCTCACGTCCTCTCAAGCCTGGCTGGAGACCAGCTCCTCCCTGGGGCTGTCCCTGCTGGGGTGGGGCGGGCTGGTCCAGGCCCTCAACGCGCTGCTGCTCGTGTCGGAGCAGCCGGTCGCGCCGGTGCCCAACACGGGCCTCCTCGTCGCGGGCTCCGTCGTCTGGCTCGCGGGGTGGGCGCTCATCGCCGCCGGCATCCGCCGCGCGCCGGAGCCCACCGAAGGGCCCAGCCCGGCCGCGGGCGCCACGCTGTACCCGCGCCTGGCGCGCTACCGGGACTTCTACTGGAGCACCCTGGGCGCCTACGGCGGCGGCATGCTGCTGGCGGAGGTGGTCCTCGTCCTCCTGCAGACGGTGCTGTCCAGCGGCGTGTCCGCCACGGAGCTGGGCTCGGCGGGGAAGGGCGCCAGCGGCGGCTTGTCGCTGCCGCCCACCGGGGCCTTCGCCATCGCGCTGCTCGCGGGTGGCATGGTGGCCTTCATCTCCGGCTTCATCGGCGCGTCGCGCGCGCAGCGGCTGTCGCTGCCCGAGGCCACCATCGGCGTGCTGTACCTGGGCCTGCCCATCCCCATCGTCCTCACGTTGATGGAGCGGCTGCCCGGGCTGCAGCTCGCGCTGGGCTACCGGCTGCGCGAGGTGACGTACGTCGCGGGGCTGATTGGCCGCCCGGAGCTGGGGTACTGGCTCGTCTTCACCTTCCTGGTGCTGGCGCTGGTGCTGGGCATCAACACCGGCTTCATCGCCGCCGGCAGCGGCCGGGTGGACCTGAAGCTGGGGTTCGAGCTCTTCGTCGCGCGCCGGCACGTGGCGGTGTTCCGGCCGTCGCTGCTGCTGGGGACGCTGGCGGTGCTGATGCTCGGCATCATCCCCCCACTGCTCATCTACTTCATCATTCGCTCGGCGGAAGCGGCCGTGGAGCGCACCCGCATCCGCGAACTGGGCCTGAAGGACCCGTTGGCGGCCGCCTCCGACCTCAACCGCCTCAAGCTTCGGGAGCAGTCGCCCACCATGATGATGACCGCCCTGTCCGTGGGCGGCGTTGGCGTGGGCGTGATGGCGCTCATCATCGTGCTGTCGGTGATGAGCGGCTTCGAGGCCGACCTGCAGCAGAAGATCCTGGGCACCAACGCGCACGCCGTGGTGTCCAAGTACGCGGGCGACCTGCCCGAGTACGCCAAGGTCATGGAGTCCGTCCGCAAGGTGCCCGGCGTCGTGGGACAGACGCCCTTCATCATCAACCAGGTGATGATTGCGTCCGAGGGCAACGTGGACGGCGTCATCATCAAGGGCATCGACCCGGGCACGGTGGGCGAGGTGACGGACCTGCCCAAGAACATCCTCGGTGGCGGCTCGCTCGACATCCTCTACACGCCGGAGAAGATCGTCCACCGCGGCCTGCCGGACGAGGAGCCCGCGGAGGAGAGCGGGGTCGAGGAGGACGACATCATCCGCCGCTCCGGGACGCCCAAGAAGGCGCCGGTGCTGCCGGGCATCGTCATTGGCCGTGAGCTGGCGGCGTCGCTGCGCGTGGTGGTGGGAGACCGGGTGAACGTCGTCTCCCCGCTGGGCACCGAGCTGGGGCCGTCCGGCCCGATTCCGAAGAGCCGCGCCTTCCGCGTGGCGGCCATCTTCTACTCGGGCATGTACGAGTACGACTCCAAGTTCGTCTACATCCTCCTCAAGGAAGCCCAGGACTTCTTCGACGTGAAGGGGGCCACGGGCATCGAGCTGAAGGTGGCGGACATCGACGATGCGCGGCGCATCGCCTCGCAGGTCGTGAAGGTGCTGGGCGGCTACCCCTACCGGGCACGCGACTGGGGAGAGATGAACAAGAACCTCTTCTCCGCGCTGCGCCTGGAGAAGCTGGTGATGGGCATCATCCTCTCCATCATCATCATCGTGGCCGCGGGCCTCATCGTCGCCACCGTCATCATGCTGGTGCTGGAGAAGCGGAAGGAGATTTCCGTCCTCAAGGCACTGGGCGTCCCCGATGGCGGCATCGTGAAGATATTCCTCGCGGAGGGCCTGCAGATTGGCGTCGCGGGCGGCTTCCTCGGTCTGATTTCCGGCCTGTCCTGGTGCGTCTTCATCGAGAAGGTCGGCATCAAGCTGGACCCGGACGTCTATTACATCCCGGCGGTGCCGGTGCGCGTCGAGCCGGTGCAGACCGTGCTGGCCGTCGTCATCGCGGTGCTCGTCACCTACCTCGCCTCCATCTACCCGGCCCTCAAGGCCAGCAGTGTGGAGCCGGTGGAAGGCCTCAAGGCGGAGTAGCCATGGCGCTCTTGTCCATCCGCAACGTCTTCAAGAGCTACTTCCTGCACGGCAAGCGCATCGACATCCTTCGAGGCGTGTCGCTGGACATCCAGCGGGGAGAGCTCGTCTCGCTGGTGGGCGCGTCCGGGGCGGGGAAGAGCACCTTCCTGCACGTCCTGGGCACCCTGGATGCCCCGGCCGCCGGCGAGGTGATGTTCGAGGGCCGCGCGGTGTTCTCCATGAACGACGCGGAGATCGCCGAGTTCCGGAACCAGACCATCGGCTTCGTCTTCCAGAGCCACTTCCTCTTGCCGGAGTTCACCGCCCTGGAGAACGTCGCCATGCCCGCCCTCATCCGGCGACAGGACCGCACCGCCGCCTACGCCTATGCCCGTGAACTGCTGGAGCGGGTGGGACTGGGACACCGCGTGGACCACCGTCCAGGGGAACTGTCGGGTGGTGAGGCCCAGCGCGTGGCCCTGGCGCGCGCCCTGGTGCTCAAGCCCGCGGTGTTGCTGGCGGACGAGCCCACCGGCAACCTCGACCCGGCGACGGGCGAGGGCATCCACCAGCTCCTTCGGGAGGTCAACCGCGAGCAAGGCATCACGGCCGTGGTCGTCACCCACAACGAGACGCTTGCCCGCTCCATGCCCCGCCGCCTCCGGTTGGCCGGGGGCGAGGTGTCGGAGGCGTGATGTCCTGGCAATTTTGCATTGAGGCCCTGATGGGCCTTCCCGTAGATTGCCCCGCCTTTTCCTGGCCGGTCTCCCCTTGAGGCACCCCGTTCTGTCGCGCAAGTCACTGCTCCCGCTGCTGGCGGTCGCCATGTGGTCCCTCGTGCCCGGCTCCGTGCTGGCGCAAGAGGAGGAGGGCGCCGCCGCGCCTTCTGCCGTGCCCGAGGTGACCGCTCCCGCTGCTCCTGCCGATGTGGCCTCCGAGCCCACGCTCCCCGAGGACGCCCCGGTGTCGCCGGAGGATGCCCGCCGGGTCGTGGAGGTCCGCGTCGAAGGCAACCGGCGCGTCGAGGCCGAAGCCATCCGCCGCGCCCTCCGAACCCGTGTGGGCGACGAACTGAGCCCCATGCGCACCGCCCAGGACCTCCGGGCGGTGTGGGCGCTGGGCTACTTCCAGGACGTGGAGCTGCTCGTCCAGCGGCTGGCCCGCGGCATCGCCTACGTTGTGCGCGTGGAGGAGCGCCCCACCGTCCGGCTCGTCCAGCTCGTCGGCAACGAGGAGCTGAGCAAGGACGACCTGAAGGAGGAGATTGACGTCAAGCCCTCCACCATCCTGGACATGGAGCTGGTGCGCTCCAGCGTGCAGAAGATCCAGGCGAAGTACGTGGAGAAGGGCTACTTCCTCGCCGAGGTCAGCCACCAGCTCAAGCCCGTCGAGGGCGGCGCCAACGTGGATGTGGTGTTCAACATCAACGAGCGCGCCAAGGTGATGGTGAAGCAGATCACCATCCTCGGGGCGGAGAAGCTGTCCGCCGCGGAGCTGAAGGAGACGATGATCACCCGCGAGGGCGGGTTCCTCTCCTTCTTCACCGGTGAGGGCACCTACCGCGAGGAGGCCTTCCAGCGCGACCTGGCCGTCATCCAGATCGCCTACTACGACAAGGGCTTCATCAACGTCCGGGTGGACAAGCCCACCGTCCAGCTCTCCGCGGACAAGCGCTTCATCTTCATCACCCTCCGCGTGACGGAGGGCGAGCCGTACGACATCGGGAAGATCGACTTCTCCGGGGACCTGCTCGACGACGTCACCAAGGAACAGATGGCGTCGATGATGAAGTCCGCCACCGGCGAGCGCTTCAACCGCTCGCAGCTGTCGCAGGACATCCTCTCCGTCTCGGACGTCTACTACGACCGCGGCTACGCCTACGCGAACATCAACCCCATCACCAGCGTCAACGCGGACAGCCGCACGGTGGACCTGACCTTCGACGTGCAGAAGGGGCCCCAGGTCACCATCGAGCGCATCGACGTGGTGGGCAACAGCAAGACGCGTGACAAGGTCATCCGCCGCGAGCTGCGCGTCTACGAAGGGGAGCTCTACAGCGGCACCGGCGTGCGCCGCAGCCGCGAGCGCGTCACCGCGCTGGGCTTCTTTGAGACGGTGGAAATCACCCAGCGCCCCGGCTCGGCGGACGACACCATCGTCCTCCAGGTGGAGGTGAAGGAGAAGGCCACCGGTACGTTCCAGGTCGGCCTGGGCTTCTCCAACGTGGAGAACTTCATCTTCACGGCGCAGATCGCCCAGAACAACTTCCTGGGCTGGGGCCAGAGCGTCTCCGCGTCCGCGCAGATTTCCGGTCTGCGCTCCCTGGTGCAGCTGTCCTTCTACGACCCGTACTTCCTGGACACGCGCTACCTGCTGTCGGCGGAGTTCTTCCGCATCCAGGCGGACTACGAAGGCTTCATCCGCAATTCGACCGGTGGCACGGTGTCCATCGGCTACCAGTTCATCGACGACCTGCTGGGCACCATTGGTTACTCACGTGAGTGGGTCAACGTGGAGGCCGGGCAGAACCTGGGCGCGGTGCTGCTGGCCAACCAGTTCCTGTCCGGAACGACCAGCGCGGCCCGCCTGTCGCTGTCGTTCGACCGGCGCGACAACCGCCTGTTCCCGTCGCGTGGCTTCATCCACTACGGCTCGGTGGAACTCGCCCCGGACTTCCTGGGCGGTACGTTCCTCTACAACCGGTACACGGCCTACTCGCGGCTGTACTTCCCCATGCCGCTGGGCTTCGTCTTCAAGACGAACGCCACCATTGGCTACATCCAGCAACTGGACCAGAACAAGCCGCTGCCCATCTCGGAGCTCTACTACGTGGGCGGCATCAACAGCGTCCGCGGGTACTTCCTGCGCAGCATCAGCCCGTCCGTGAAGGTTCCCCGCTCCGGCAGTCCGGACGCGACCATCACGGATTTCCGGGTGGGCGGTAACAAGCAGCTCATCTTCAACTTCGAGCTGGAGTTCCCCATCTTCGAGAAGGCCGGCCTGCGCGGCGTCGTCTTCTACGACGCGGGTAACGCCTTCGCGGCGAATGAGCGCTTCTTCGAGGACCGTCAGGACCGGTTGCCGGCCGGTCTCTTCCATGCCGCCGGCTTTGGATTCCGCTGGTTCTCGCCCATTGGCCCCCTGCGCTTCGAGTGGGGCATCCCGCTCACCAAGCGGCCGGAGGACGACAACATCCTGTTCGAGTTCACTATCGGCAACTTCTTCTGATAAGCCCTTGGCCCGTCGTCCGGCGTCCGCGCCCACGGGCGGAGGGAATTGAAGATGCCCGATAGGCGTACGTCGGAGCTTGTACCCTTCCTGAGGAGTTGCTGAACATGTCGCTTCGCACCACCATCGCGGCCACGGCCGCCGCTCTGTCGCTCGCCCTCCCGGTGGCCGCCTCGGCCGCCGAGCTGAAGGTCGCCTACGTGGACCTCCAGAAAGTCATGCTGGAGGTGGATGACGGAAAGGCCGCCAAGGCCCGTCTCCAGAAGTGGCTCGACGACCGCCAGAAGGAAATCGACAAGGAGCAGAACGCGCTCCGCGCCGAGAAGGAGACGCTCGACAAGCAGGCCAGCGCCATGAGCGCGGAGAGCAAGGCCCAGAAGGAGGCCGAGCTCCAGCGCAAGGTGATGCTGCTCGCCCAGAAGTGGGAGAAGAGCCGCGCCGAGGCCGCCAACAAGGAGCAGCAGGAGATGAAGCCGATCATCGACAAGATCGACTCCATCATCAACACCATCGCCGAGCGCGATGACCTGGGCTTCGTCCTCGAGCGCCGCGACTCCGGCATCGTCTACGCCCGCTCGCAGCACGACATCTCCAACGAAGTCATCCGGGCGTACAACAGCTCGAAGAAGACGGCGGCGAAGGACGCCCCGACGAAGAAGTAGCCGTCACTCCCAACTCGTGCAGACCGCTCCCATGCCCCGCCAGCTCGGGGAACTCGCCGCCCATGTGGGTGGAGAGCTCCTCGGTGACCCCTCACAGCTCATTCACGGACTCAACGGGCTTGAAGAAGCCGGCCCGGGAGACGTGTCTTTCTACGGAAACCCGCGCTACCGGCGCCAGTTCGAGGCCACCCGTGCCTCGGCGGTGCTGGTGGGCGCCGACGTCCCCCCCCGCGAGGGCGTGGCGCTGGTCCGGGTGGCCAACCCACATCTGGCGTACGCGAAGCTGCTGCGCTTGTTCCACGCGCCGGAGCGTCCCGCCGCGGGCGTGAGGCCCGGCGCCTGGGTCCATCCCGAGGCCACCGTCCATCCGGAGGCCGTGCTGCTGCCCGGCGCGTCGGTGGACCGGGGCGGACGGGTGGGCGCGCGCACGGTGCTGTACCCGGGCGCCTACGTGGGGGAACAGGCCGAGGTGGGGGAGGACTGCGTCCTGTACCCCAACGTCACAGTGCGCGAGCGCTGCATCGTGGGCGCGCGCGTCATCCTCCACGCCTCCAGCGTGGTGGGCGCGGACGGCTTCGGCTTCGCCTTCAACCCGGAAGGCGAGGCGGGGCCGGAGCACTTCAAGATTCCCCAGGTCGGCATCGTCCGCATCGAGGACGACGTCGAGGTGGGGGCGTGCACTTGCATCGACCGCGCGACGGTGGGCGAGACGGTGGTGGGGCGCGGCGCGAAGCTCGACAACCTGGTGCAGATTGCCCACAACGTGCGAGTGGGCCCGCTGTCCCTCATCTGCGCTCAGGCCGGTGTGTCCGGCTCGGCGGAGGTTGGGACGGGCGTGGTGCTCGCGGGGCAGGTTGGCGTGGTGGGGCACATCCGCGTTGGTGACCTGGCCAAGGTGGGCGCGCAGTCCGGCGTCGCGCACGACGTGCCAGATGGCCAGGTGGTGAGCGGTAGCCCCGCCGTTCCCCACCGAGAGTGGCTGCGGGCCAGCGCCGCGGCGGGCCAGATGGCGGACCTGCTCAAGGAAGTGCGCGCCCTGCGGCGCCGGGTGGAGACGCTGGAGAAGGAAAAGGGGCCGTGATGGACATCGGAGAGATTCTCAATCTGCTGCCGCATCGGTACCCGTTCCTGCTGGTAGACCGGGTGGTGGAGATCATCCCGGGCCAGAAGCTGACGGCCTACAAGAACGTCACCATCAACGAACCCTTCTTCAATGGGCACTTCCCCGGTCACCCGGTGATGCCGGGTGTGCTCATCCTGGAGGCGCTGGCGCAGGCGACGGCCATCCTTGCCTACAAGAGCGAGAACATGGATCCGTCGCGCAAGCTCACGTACCTGATGGGCGTGGACGGCGCGCGCTTCCGCAAGCCGGTGTTGCCGGGGGATCGCCTCCAGTTGGAGATCGAGGTGGTGCGTCACAAGGGCGCTGTCTGGAAGACGAAGGGCCTGGCGACGGTCGACGGCGCGCGTGTCGCCGAAGGCGAGTTCCTGGCAACCGTCGTGGACAAGGACGCCGACGCGGCTGAGAGCGCGGCATCCTGATTCGCGCCCCGCGAGCACGAGGAGACTTCATGGCTCAGGTTCATCCCACCGCGGTGGTTCATCCCGACGCCCGCCTTCACGAAACCGTCGAGGTCGGCCCCTATTCCATCATCGGTCCCCAGGTGACGATCGGTGCGGGCTCCCGTGTGGGGCCCCACGTCGTCATCGAGGGCCGCACGACGCTGGGCGAGCGCAATCGCATCTTCCAGTTCGCCTCCGTTGGCGCCGACCCGCAAGACCTCAAGTACGCGGGCGAGGACACGGAGCTGGTGCTCGGCGACGACAACCAGATTCGCGAGTTCGTATCGCTGCACAAGGGGACCGCCGGTGGTGGCGGCGCGACCCGTGTTGGCAGTGGCAATCTCTTCATGGCCAACTGCCACGTCGCGCATGACTGCGTGGTGGGCAATGGCTGCCGCATCGGCAATGGCTCCGCGCTCGCGGGCCACGTGACGATGGAGGACCACGTCATCATCAGCGGCCTTGCGGCGGTGCATCAGTTCACCCGCCTGGGCAAGCACGCCTTCATCTCCGGCGGCGCCATGGTGACCATGGACATCCCGCCGTATGCCACCGCCCAGGGAGACCGGGCGGAGCTGGTGGGCCTCAACACGGTGGGCCTGGAGCGCAGCGGCTTCTCCAAGGAGCAGATCGAGCGGGTGAAGGAAGCGCACCGCATTCTGTTCCGCTCGAAGCTGACGCTCCAGGAGGCCATGGTGCGGCTGCGCGCGGAGCTGGCGGGCCACTCCGAGGTGGACCACCTCATCCAGTTCATCCAGCAGAGCAAGCGCGGCCTCACGCGCTGACGCCGTGAGCGACGGAGGGGCATCGGCGGTGGATCGGATTGGCCTCATCGCGGGCAACGGCCGGCTGCCCTTTCTCTTCGCGCGTGCCGCGAGGAAGAAGGGCCTGGAAGTCGTGGTCGTGGCGCACCGGGGAGAGACGGACCCGGCGTTGGCGTCGGAGGTGGACCGGCTGACGTGGGTGCGTGTCGGTCAGGTGGACCGCATCCAGAAGGCCTTCCGGGAAGCGGGCGTGAAGCAGGCGGTCATGGCGGGCGGCATCGGCCGCGTGCGGGCGCTGGCGGAAGCCCGGCCGGACCTGGGCGCGGTGCGCATCATCTCCCGGCTGCGAAGCTTCCGGGATGATGCGCTGCTGCGCGCGGTGGCCTCGGACTTCGAGTCGCGCGGCGTCACCATCATCGCCCCCACGGACTTCCTGGGGGAGGTGCTGTGCCCGGAGGGCCACCTCGCGGGGCCTCGGCTGCACCCGGCGCAGGAGAAGGACGTGGCCCTGGGCCGCGAGGTCGCCATGCTGCTGGGCCAGGCGGACGTGGGGCAGACGGTGGTGGTGCACAACGGCCACGTCCTGGCGCTGGAGGCGGTGGAGGGCACGGACGAGGCCATCCTCCGGGGCGGCAGGCTGGGTGGCAACGCAGGCGCCGTGGTGGTGAAGCGCTGCAAACCGCAGCAGGACCTCCGCTTCGACCTGCCGGCCGTGGGCCCTCACACGCTGGAAGTCATGCAGGAGGTGGGCGCGCGAGTGCTGGCGCTCGAGGTGGGGCGCACGGTGCTGCTGGACGCCCCGGCCCTCTTCGCGGGCGCCGAGTCCAGGGGCATCACCATCGTCGGCGTGCCCTGAGCCCCGGCGCCCCGTGCGCCG
The DNA here is from genome assembly GCF_006547365.1 of Myxococcus sp. AB056. Taxonomy (NCBI): domain Bacteria; kingdom Pseudomonadati; phylum Myxococcota; class Myxococcia; order Myxococcales; family Myxococcaceae; genus Myxococcus; species Myxococcus sp. AB056. The sequence goes on from NZ_VHLB01000030.1 coordinate 84,676, forward strand.
GCGGCGTCTAGAAGCAGCGCGCGCGCGCGGCCACGTTGACCTGGCCGGACGCGCCGCCCAGGTACCATGAGCCGCCCGCCTGGTAGGTGCGGACGTACTCCCCGCCACCCTCGAACTTGCCCCGGACGTACGTCAGGGCGCAGGAGCGGCCCGCGCTGCCGCCCAACGCCGTGGCCGAGTTGCCCTGGCTCCAGGTGTACTCCGGGCTGAACGTGGTGCCAGCGCCCAGGTCGATGCATCGCGCGCGCGCCCGCACACCACTCTGGCTGGAGTTGCCCGTCATGTACCAGCTTCCGGCGGTCTCATAGACGTGGACCCACTCGCCGCTCCCATGGAACTTGCCCGCGACGCCGGTCAGGTAGCACACGCGGTTGGTGGAGGAGCCCAGGTACGTGGGGTAGCTCGACGACTGGGTCCACGTGTACTCCGTGCCCGTATCCGCCACGTTGATGCAGCCCGCGGCGCCGTTGATGCCGGTCTGCGACGAGTTGCCGCCGAGGTACCACGAGCTGCCCGTCTGAAAGATGTCGACGCGCTCGCCGCCACCTTCGAAGTCTCCACCCACGCGCATCAGATAGCAGGTCCGGTTCACCGTCGTGCCCATGGGCGTGGCGAGGTTGCCTTGGGACCAGGTGTACGTGTTGGCCGTGGCCAGCTCCTGGCCCTGCGTTGTCAGGTCCTGCGCGGCGGGGGGCTCCGCGGAGACGTCCATCAGGTCCTCGGGACCGCAGCCCCACAGGACGGCGGGCATGGACAGGGCAATCAGTGCGTGACGCAGCTTCGACATGGGTTGGGTTTCCTGTGGTGTGAGGTGTTGAGGCGGCGCGGCGCGTGCGGCCCTGAGCCCTTCACGCGTCCTTGCCGCGTCGCTGCTTGAGCAAGGCGTATGCCGTGGCGTGGGACCGCATGGCTCCCTCTGGGCGCGCACTCGAGACACGTGAGGTGACACACCCTCGCGTGGCACGGTGGCACAGGCTCGGTGTGCCACCGTGCCGCGGCTGTATGCGTTTGATAGGCTTTGCCCATGCCTCCGCCTGGGAGCGACGCGCCACTCCTCGTTCCGACCCTGCCCTCGGAAACGGCCGCGCGGCCGGACGGGGAGGGGGCCACGGTGGCGGGCCTTCCGTCCCCGCCGGTGCCAGGCGCGGTGCCTTCCGTGCCGGGGGGGCGCTACGAGGTGCTGGGGCTGCTGGGGCG